>JBBTPG010000122.1:0-11182 GCA_038066315.1 Chloroflexota bacterium
AGCCCCAGGCAGGCGCAGATCTCCGCGTCCGGCAGCGCCGAGCGCACCTCGCGCACCGCCGTCGCGATGTGCGCGACATCCGCGTCGCTCGGCCCGCGCCCGGACGCCACCATGCACACGCGCCGCGCGCCGAACGCGTGTCCTCGCCGGGCCGACGCGAGGATCTCGCCGCCGGACAACAGGTTGTACTTGTCGATCGGCGCCTTCGAGAGCCTGGACTGCGAGCAGTAGTGGCAGTCCTCCGGGCAGATGCCGCTCTTGATGTTGACGAGGAAGTTCACTTTCACGGTGTTGCCGAAGGAGCGCCGCCGCAGCAGGTGCGCCGCCGCCACGATCGCCGGCATCTCCGCGTCCGGCGCGCGCAGCACCGCCAGCGACTCCTCCGTCGTCGGTGCGACGCCCTCGATCGCACGCTCCGCGATCGCCATCCAGTCCACGTGATGCTCCTTCGCACCGGCCGATTCGCATCGACCGCTGAAGCAGTGTTCGGGAAGCGTGGCCGAGGATCAAGATTGCCGGAGGGGGCTCGCTTCTGACGCTCGCGACACATCGCCAGACGCGAGGAAGCCAGCGTCAACGCTGGTGGCGGGGATGACGCTGGCTTCCGTCCGGTTGGAGGGGATAAGGTTGGCGGCTCTCCCCAAGAACACAATCGGATGCCTCCGCCCGATCCGAAGACCCGCCGCCGGCTTTTTCGCGCGTCCGTGGACGCTCGCCGCATCGAAAGCATCCAATTGGCAGCCTGCTACAATGCGCGCGGGTTGGAGCCTGCGGCCCGCCTGGGCCTACGGGCCGTAGGGATGAGGTGTGCCCCGCGTGATCTCCGCATGAAGTGGTTGCCCGGCCCTGAAACCAGGGCGGCCGTCCTGAAGCACCCGTTTTTCCTCGCCGGCCTCGCCGTCGTTGGACTGCTCGGCCTCACCGCGGCGGTGCTCGTCGTCGCCGACAGCCTGCGCGGCAGCAACCAGGCGGGCGCGCCCACCGTGGTCGTCGCTCCCGCCGAGACCACCACCGCCGGTCCCGCCAGCAGGACCGCGACCGCATCCGGCGTGTCGGGCACGACGAAGACCACGACGGCCGTCCGGCAGGCGCCCGGCACCCGCACACCTGTGCTGGGCACGCTCCCCGCGAAGAGCGACGTCCAGATCGACGGCCGCACGACCGACGCCAAGTGGATGCGCATCGTCTTCCCGCCGAACTCCAGCCTCCACGGCTGGATCGATGCCACAAACCTCGACCTCATCGGCGACCCGGCGACGCTCGTCGTCGCGACCGCGGAGCCGCCCGTGGTCGTCGATCTGCCGACGCAACCGCCTTCCGTATTGACGGCCATCGCGCTGTCGCAGACGCCGCAGAGCACCGGCACGACCACCGCCACCCCCACACCCGGTGGCAGCCTGCCGGATCTCGTCATCGGATCGCCGCCCACGATCTCCGGTGGCAAGCTCTTCGTGACCGTGATCAACCAGGGCAAGGGCGACATGAAGGGCGACCTCGTCGTCGCCGTCTTCAACCCGGACGCCACGAAGCTGCTCGGCGGCGCGACGCTGCCGAAGTTCACCCTGGCCGCCGGGCGCAGCATAGACATCGGCACCGGCTACGTAGTCGCGGAGAGCCAGAGCCTCCTGCTCGTCGTCGACCCGAACGGCGAGATCGCCGAGACTGACGACACCAACAACCGCATCACCGTGGCCATTGCCATCGGCGACGTCTCGCCCACGCCGAACGCGGCCGATGGCACGCCTGATATTCCCGCCACGCTCATCGCCATGGCCACCGCCACAGCGCAAGCGGAGACCACACCCGCGCCGACGCCGGACATCCCGGCGACGCTCATAGCTATCGCGACCGCGGCCGCCGAAGCTGCACCCTGATCGGTGACGCCTGCTTGTGGCGGGGGCGGGCGGCCTGCGCGTACAATGGGCCGATTCCGATCTGACAAACGGTCCATAAGCCCCCGCACGAACGAACGGTGAGGATCACCGGACGCATGACGGTACCGCAGATAAGGTCCGGCCTGCTGGGAAGCCGAGAGCGGCTCTTCGCATCGATCCGCGGATTGAGCGAGGAGCAGTTCCGCTACGTGCCGTCGGGCGAACGCTGGTCCATCGCGGCGCATCTTGCGCACCTGCTGCGCATCGAGCGCATCTTCACCGAACGTGCCCGCGCGGCGCTGACGCAGCAGGAGCCGTTCGTCGCCAGCACGGGCGTCAAGAACGACGACGATCCGGCGCTCGCCCAGCGCCTCGCCGTCCCGCAGATGATCCATGGCATGCTCAACGTCCGCCGCGAGCTTGACGCCCTGCTGGCTGAGTGCGACGAGCCGGAGATCGCCCGCGCGATCGTCCACGAGCGCATCGGCCGCATGACCATCGCGGATATCGCCGTCAAGATGGCGGCGCACGAAGACGAGCACGCCGCCGAAGTCGCGAAGCTGGTGCGACAGGTCCCGTCGTCGGCGCGTGTAATCATCCCACTGACGCGGCGTTCTTAGGATAGGGTTGCAATGAGCGACGTAGACGAGATCAAGCAGCGTGTCGACATCGTCGATCTCGTCTCCCAGTACGTGACACTAAAGCGTGCCGGACGCACGTACATGGCGTTGTGCCCGTTCCACACCGAGCGTACGCCGTCGTTTCACGTCGACCCCGCGCGCCAAAGCTGGCACTGCTTCGGCGCATGCGGCACGGGAGGAGACATCTTCGCCTTCGTGATGAAGAAGGACGGCGTGGAGTTCCGCGATGCCCTCCACGCGCTCGCTGAGCGCGCCGGCGTCTCGCTGGAATCGCGCCGCGACCCGCAAGAGGACACGCGCCGCGCCCGCATGTACGACCTCAACGAAGCGGCATCCGCCTACTTCTACGCCATGCTGCAAAGCGTCGATGGCGCGCACGCCGCCAAAGCGCAGACCGCGCGCGACTACGTCGCCGAGCGGCACATCGCGCCCGCCTCGATCGAGATGTTCCAGCTCGGTTACGC
Source organism: Chloroflexota bacterium (assembly GCA_038066315.1). GTDB lineage: Bacteria > Chloroflexota > Dehalococcoidia > DSTF01 > JACRBR01 > JANXYW01. The sequence goes on from JBBTPG010000122.1 coordinate 2,980, forward strand.
GCCCAACAGCTGGGACGCGCTGACGGCGCATCTCGCCGGACGCGGCTTCACGCAGCAGGAGATCGTCACGGCCGGACTCGCCGTCGAGGGCGACCGCGGCGCCTACGACCGGTTCCGCCACCGCCTGATGTTCCCGATCCGCGACGAGCGCGGACGCGTCGCCGGCTTCGGCGGCCGCCTGCTCCCCGGCGAAGCGCTCGGCGCCGGCGACGTGCAGCCGAAGTACGTCAACACGTCCCAGTCGCCGATCTTCGATAAGGGCTCCATCCTCTACGGCCTCGACCTGGCGAAGGACGCCGTCCGCAGCGAGGGCCAGGCGGTGATCGTCGAAGGCTACATGGACGCGATCGCCGCGCACGAGCACGGCTATCACAATGTCGTCGCGTCGATGGGCACCGCGCTCACCGAACGCCAGGTCGCGCTGCTGAAGCGCTACTCTTCCACGCTCATCCTCTCGCTCGATGCCGATAACGCCGGCAGCGAGGCGACGATCCGCAGCGCGTACGAGATCATCAACAACAGCCTGCGCCGCCGCCCCGTGCCGAACTCACGCGGCGTCGTCCGCCAGGTCGAATCGCTCGATATCGACCTCCGCGTGCTCTCCATGCCGGAAGGCCGCGACCCCGACGAGGTCATCCGCACCAGCCCGGAGCTCTGGCCGGACCTTGTAGCGCAGGCGAAGCCCGTACTCGACCACCTCTTTGACGTCGCAGCGAGTCGCCACGACCTCACGCAGCCGCGCGAGCGCTCTGCCGCTGCTGCCGAACTCACGCCGATCATCGCGCTGACCGCCGACCGCGTCGTGCAGTCGCACTACATGCAGCGGCTCGCGCGCATGGCGCAGGTGGACGAAGCGACGCTACGACTGGAGCTGCGGCAGCCCGTCCGCGCGCGCGCCGAACGCGCCGCCGAGGCCGTCTCCGCAGCCTCCAACCGGGCGGTGCGCGACCGCAAAGAGGAGTTTTGTCTCGCCCTGCTGTTTCGCTATCCTGAGCTTCGCGCCGATGGGGAGGGGCTCGACCCTGACCTGTTCGCGCACAGCGAGAACCGCGCGCTCTTCGAGATCTGGACGGCGCGCGCCCAGGATCCGGATGCGCTCGAGCGGTCGCTCACGTCGGACCTGCGACCGCAGTACGAGCGGATCACCGCCGCCGACTTGCCCGCGTATGATGACGACAACTTGATCAAAGCTCTGCGCTCTACGGTGTGGGGGATCGAACAGCAACGCTTGCGGCTCGCAAAGCGTGCGAGCACGGCCGTGCTCGCCTACATCGCCGCGGACGGCGGCGCGCAGGTAGCCGAACGCGCCCGCGCCGCGTGGCAGTCCGGCACAGCCGAAGTCCCGTACACTGCAAACGACGAAGCCGACCCCGCCGCGGCCTTCGTCGATGACATGGAAGCTGGACGCCGCGTCCATCAGCGCTTGCTCGATCAGCGCGATGCGGGGCGTCACGCGCCGCGAGGTGGGGAATGACGGGCCGGCATCGCGCTGAAACGGTCATCGCGGACGGCGACGCACCGGAGACTCCCGCCGGTCTGGTCGCGGACGGAGCGGACGGCGTCTTCGGCGACGCCTTCACGCGTCTGGCCGATTCGGTCGTCGTCGCCGGCGCAAGCCGCAACGGCGCGATACCGGCGGACCCCTGGGGCGACGGACCCGACCGCGCCGAGATCGAAGAGCTCGACACCGAGAAGGAGCCTGTACCGCTCGAGGAGCAGGACGGCCTCGATGACCCCGTGCGCATGTACCTGCGCGAGATCGGCAAGGTGCATCTGCTCTCCGGACCCGACGAGAAGCGCATCGCCCGCCAGATGGAAGAGGCGAAGCACCTCACGGCGATCGACAGGCACTGGCTCGAAGACCACGGCCGCCTGCCCACCGGGCAGGAAACGCTCCTCACGCTGATTGACCACTACTGCGACGCGCAGAAGTGCGTGAAGTTCATCACCAGGGACGTCGGTATCAAGGCGTCGCAACTCTCTGATGTCATCGGCAGCGCGCCCTGGCGCTCCGCCGTCGATGCCGAGATGGACTTCGACCTCGCCGGGCGCCTCGCCGAGCACATGCACATCGACCAGATGGAAGCCGAACAGGCGATCGTCGGGCTCTCGATCATTACGCACATCCTGCAGCCGGCGCACGTGAGGGCGATGGCGGACCGGTTCGGCGGCGAGAAGTCGCTGCTGCCGCCGCAGTGGGAGCGCGTCAACGGAACATGCCCCGAAGAGGACGAGCTTTGTGACTATTTCAGCACGCTGAAGCGGGAAGGCTTCAAAGCCGAGAAGCAGCTCACCGAAGCGAACCTGCGCCTCGTCGTCAGCGTCGCGAAGAAGTACATCGGCCGCGGCATGTCGCTGCTCGACCTCATCCAGGAAGGCAACATCGGCCTCATCCGCGCCGTCGAAAAGTTCGACTACCGCAGAGGGTACAAGTTCAGCACCTACGCGACGTGGTGGATCCGCCAGGCGATCACGCGCTCCATCGCCGACCAGGCGCGGACGATCCGCATCCCCGTCCACATGGTGGAAACGATCAACAAGCTCGTGCGCGTCTCGCGGCGCCTCGTGCAGGAGTACGGCCGCGAGCCCACCAGCGAGGAGATCGCCGTCGGCATGACGGACCCGCTGCAGGGCCCGCCCGTCACGCCTGAGAAGGTGCGGGAGATCATCAAGGTCTCGCAAGAGCCCGTCTCGCTGGAGACGCCGATCGGTGAGGAGGACGACAGCCACCTCGGCGACTTCCTCCCGGACGATTCGGCGCTGGCCCCCGCGGACGCCGCCTCACACCAGCTCCTCAAGGAACAGGTGATGGACGTGCTCAACAGCCTCACCTCACGCGAGCGCAAGGTGCTGGAGCTGCGCTTCGGCCTGGAAGACGGCCGCAGCCGGACCCTCGAAGAAGTGGGCCGCGAGTTCGAGGTCACCCGCGAGCGCATCCGCCAGATCGAAGCCAAAGCCCTCCGCAAACTCCGCCACCCCTCGCGCAGCAAGAAGCTCAAAGACTACCTGGATTACTAGCGGTTGGCTGTTGGCCGCTGGCGGCGACGGGGCAGTCCAAGCCGCCTCACTTCCAACATCCAACCTCCAACTTCCAACATCGAACCTCCACGCTCCAGCCCCGCCTGTTACTATGACCCCAGGAGCGACACGATGCCGCTGTACGAGTACTACTGCCCCAAATGCGCCTCGAAATACGAGCTGCTGCGCCTCATGGGCCGCAGCGACGAGCCCGGCACCTGCCCGAAAGGCCACGGCGGCGGCGCCCGCACGATCACGACGTTCGCCGCCGTCACGAAAGGCGGCAGCCCCGGCGACATGATGGGCGCGCCGTCAGGCGGCGGCTGCGCGTGCGGCGGTGGCGGCTGCGGCTGCGGTCACTGAAGCCCGCCGGGCAGACATCACGGCGAGAACGCGAAGATCTGCTTCACCGCGCCGCTGCGCCGGTGGTCGTGCATCGCAAGGAACGCCCGACGGTACTCGCCCAGCGCGTACCGGTGCGTGATCAGCGATGACAGGTCGAGCCCTCGGGACACCAGCTCGAAGTAGACCTGCATCGCGTGCATCCGCCGCCCTTCGAAGTCTTCGACCGCGAACGCGTTCGAGCCGACGAGCGTCAACTCCTTGAAGTAGTACGGCGTCCACTCGAACCGCCTCGGCGCTTCCACACCGCTGACGACGATCTTCGCCCGCGGCGACGCGAACCGCATCGCCGTCTCGATCGTCGATGGCGAGCCCACCGTGTCGTACACGATGCCCGCGCCGCGCATCAGCCATGGCACGCCGCTCCAAGGCATCAGCACCGCCGCGCCCGTCAGCCGCGCGACCGCTTCGATGAGCGCTGTCGGCTCCGCCGGCAGCACCTCGCTCGCGCCCAGCGAACGCGCCAGTGCCGCCTGGTGCGGATACCGCGCCACGGCCCACACCGGCGCGTCCGGATGCAGGTGCCGCAGCATCGCGACCGTCATCAGCCCCAGCGTGCCGCACCCGTAGACGACGGCCGGCTCGCCGGGCACCGGCGGGTGCCGCAGCACGCCGTGCAGCTGCACCGAGAACGGGTCCGCGAGCACGGCCTGCTCGTCGCTGACGTCATCCGGCACCGCGATGCACTGCGACTCGTGTGCGGTGAAGTACGGCGCGAACGCCCCGCCCGCCGCGGCGCAGTTGCCGAGATGGATGCTCGGCGGCAGCCGCCCTTCGGTGAAGCGCTCGCACAGCTGGTAGTCGCCCGCCGCGCAGCTCCGGCACGGCGTCTCGAAGCCGCGCGGCGCGCACGACAGCCACGGGTTCAGCACGATGCGCTGTCCCGGCGCGACGGTACGCACCGCCGGACCCACACGCTCGACGACGCCCGTCGCCTCGTGCCCCAGGATCTGCGGGAACGAGATGACCGCGGTCAGCGGGTTGTCGCGGTCGCCGCGCAGGAACGCCTGCTTCGCGTCGCTTCCGCAGATCCCCGTCAGGCGCGTGCGCACGACCACCCAGCCGTCGCCCGGCAGCGACGGTTCCGGCACCTCTTCGAGTTTGAAGGACGACCACGGCCCGAAGTACCCCGCCGGGGACACGGCACCGGCGATCTTGCTCAGCGCGAGCTTCGGCAGACTGTAGCGAAAGACGAGTGCGTGCATGGGGAGTTTGTAGTGAGTAGTTCGTAGTTTGTAGTGGTTTGGCCCGCTGCGGACTGTACCAAACCACCCCCTACGAACTACAAACTACAAACTACAGACTCCCGCCTAACACCGCGTGTACCCGCAGTTGCGGCAGGTCATGCATCCTTCGGAGAACACGAGGATCGCACCGCAGTCCGGGCAGCCGATGCCCGTGCTTGTTTGGGTCTGATGGAGGTTGGAGGTTGGAGGTTGGAGGTTGCGCGGAGAGCGCCCGGGGGCATCCGCGCGGCCGCGGCTGGACGCTGGAGGCTGGGCGCTTGACGGCGCAGCGCTCTGCTTCTTCGCGCGACCGCGCGGCTTCTCCACCGCGGCGTCGCCCGACGGTGACTCGGCGTGTCCGCGGGCGCCCAGGAATCGCAGCTCGAGCCAGCGGAAGATGTAATCGACGAGCGACGAGGCCGTCGGGATCGACGGATTGTTCGTCAGCCCCGCCGGCTCGAAGTGCACGCCGCGGAACTTCGCGACGAGGCTGCCCAGCGGCACGCCGTACTGTAGCGCGACGGACGTCAGCACCGCGACCGAGTCCATGAGGCCGCGGATCGTCGACCCTTCCTTCGAGATGTTGACGAAGATCTCGCCGGGCGTGCCCTCGTCGTACAGCCCGACGGTGACGTACCCTTCCTGCTCGCCGACGCGGAATTTGTGCGTGACGGACCGCCGTTCGTCGGGCAGATGGCGGCGATACGGCGCGCCGGCCGGACGCGGCGCCATCGACGCCTGCGGTGCAGGATGCGCGCCGGCCGCGATCAGCTCACCGACGCCCAGCGCGATCTCCGCGGCGATGGATTCGGCCTGCTCGGGGCCGCGCGCCGTCGCGTGCGAGAGCACCTGCTGATCGCGCGAGCCGTCGCGATACACCGTGATGCCCTTGCACCCTTCCCCATACGCCAGCATGTACGCCTTCTCCACATCGGCCACGGTGGCGTCGTGGCGGAAGTTGATCGTCTTGCTGACGGCGTTGTCGGTGTGCCGCTGGAACGCGGCCTGCATCTTCACGTGCCACTCCGGATCGATGTCGTGCGACGTCCGGAAGACGTCCTTCGCCCAGTCCGGCACGTCGTCGCGCTCCGCCAGCGCACCACCTTCCGCGAGATACGCGATCAGCCCATCGCTGCAGAAGCCCTCCTGCTCGGCGACGGCGCGGAACGTCCGGTTCACCTCTGGCAGGCGCGTCGCCTTCGCCGGGTCCTTGCGGTCCAGGTAGTGCTGGCGCATGAACGCCAGCGCGAACGCCGGCTCGATGCCGCCCGAACAATCGGCGATGATGCTCAGCGTGCCCGTCGGCGCGATGGTCGTGCGCGTGGCGTTGCGGTAGCGCGGACCGCCTCGGGTGTCGCCGGACGCCGGGTCGTACACCGAGCCGTGCCACGCCGGGAACACGCCGCGCTCGCTCGCCAGCTCGGTCGACGCGCGGTCGGCGCGCTCCTGCACGAACGACATCACCCGCCCCGCCAGCTCGATCGCCTCGTCGGAGTCGTAGCGGATGCGCAGCAGGAACAGCAGGTCCGCCCAGCCCATCACGCCCAGTCCGATCTTGCGCGTCTTCTTCGTCATCTCGTCGATCTGCGGGATCGGGTAGCGGTTCTGCTCGATCACATCGTCCAGGAAGCGCACGCACAGCGGGATCGCTTCGCCGAGCGCGTCCCAGTCGAGCGCGCGCGCCTCGTGCGCCGCCGCCTTCCCGTTGCGGGCGCGCGTCGTCGCTGCCCGCGGCGCAGGTGTCACGAAGCGCGAGAGGTTGAGTGAGCCGAGGTTGCAGGACTCATACGGCAGCAGCGGCTGCTCGCCGCACTGGCCCGTCACGAGCCCGTTCACGGTGATCGTGTGCGTCTCCGGCTGCGTCGTGTCGTACACGGCTGCGACGCCAGCGTCCTCGATGGCGACGATCTGCGTTTCGCAGCGAGACTGGTTGGACCGGCGCGCCTTGCCACCGATGAACGCGCCGAGCTTGTCTTGCTTGCGCGGCGAGAGAAACCCGATCTCGCGCGCGAAGGCGTCACGGCTGCTCCCATCGATGATCAGCTCGTACTGTGACTTGTGGCCGTACTCACGGCTTCCGCCACGGCCGTCCGGCATCATGCGCCGGCCCGCGGAGCGCCGCAGCAGGATCTTCGATGCGATGCCGAAGTTCGCGAGCAGGATCTGGACCTCGCACAGGAACTCCCGGTCCGACTGCGCGAGCCGCACCGAGCACGATTTCTTGAGCGGAGCCCAGCTTACCGTCCCGTCCGCACCGAACAGCGCGCTCAGGTACGCCACGACCGTCTCCCGCGTGCCCTGCCAGATCACCTCCGGCACACGCAGCTTCGTCGCGGCCGTCATGCCGTACGCCTCGATGATGCGCGCGAGGGGTACCGAGCGAAGATCGACGCGGTCGCGCGAGGGTACCGCGAGCGCCACGACGGCGCGGTGCTGTCGCGGAGGTGTCGTGTCCCCGGCGAGCAGCCGGTTCGCCGCCGCGCACACCCGGCCGGCGTAGCCGGCGTCCTCCCCCCAGAACGACAGCACCACGCCGCGCTGCTTGTGGAAGTTGCCGTCGCCAGCCAGCGTGCCGAGCACAAGGCCCAGGTCGGCGCTCCCCTTCGTGCCGAAGCACCCCTCCATCGACTGGATGAGGAGCGTGTCACCGACCTTCAGGTCGCGTAGTTCGACGCGGCCGCGCGCCGTCACGAACGTGTGGTAGTCCGTCGCCGTCACTTCGTAGCCGTGCTTCGTGACGACGCGGTACACACGCGCGCCGCTCGCCGTCTCGAACACCGGCGCGGCATCGCGGAGCGTCACGCCGCGCGCGTTCAGGTGGCGCCCGCGCTCGTCCGCCACGACGCGGACGGGTTCCCGCGTCACACATAGCTCGTCCATCCGCACCAGGCCGCGGTCCGTCGCGATGCGCGTGGAACCGATGACGCACGGGTTCGTCGCCTCGATCCGCCCAAGCTGCGGCGTCGGGTTGTCGCGGTTGACGCGGTCCAGGAACACCAGGCCGGGGTCGCCGTTTTTCCACGCGTTCTCGACGATCTGGCGGAAGACGTCGCGCGCTTCCGCCGCCCGCGCGACCTTATGCGTCCGCGGGTTGATCAGCTCGTACGGCTCGTCGCGCTCGACCGCCTGCATGAAGCGCTCGGTGACGGCGACGCTGATGTTGAAGTTCTGCAGCGCCGCCATGTCCGACTTCACGTTGATGAACGCTTCGATGTCCGGGTGGTCGACGCTGAGGATCGCCATGTTGGCACCACGCCGCGTGCCGCCCTGTTTGATCGACTCCGTGGCGGCGTCGTACACGCGCATGAACGACACCGGCCCGCTGGCGACGCCGCCCGTCGACGCAACGATATCGCCGGCCGGACGCAGCCGGCTGAACGCGAACCCCGTGCCGCCGCCGCTCTGGTGGATCAGCGCCGTGTCCTTGAGCGACTCGAAGATGCGCTCCATCGAGTCCTCGACCGGCAACACGAAGCACGCGGAGAGCTGCTGCATCGCCCGCCCCGCGTTGCCCAGCGTCGGCGAGTTCGGCAGGAAGCGCAGCGACGTCATCAAGT
>JBBTPG010000123.1:0-5501 GCA_038066315.1 Chloroflexota bacterium
GGCGACTCTTCGAGCGGCGACTCTACGATCGCCGGACTCACAGCCGGGACGGCTGTGCCACACGCTTCGCGTCGCGCCGGACTCACAGCCGGGACGGCTGTGCCACACGCTTCGCGTCGCGTTAGCGAACGGTTACTTGCACTACACTACAGACGGGCTCTCCGTTCTTGTCCGCACGTTCGGCGGCAGGGATAATGACCCCGCGATGACCACCCAAGCATCGACGATTCGCGCGGGCCGGGGCCGGCCGTTCAGGCTCACCTCGCCGGCGGGCGCGCTGTTCCTCGGCGCGCCTCTCGCTGCCGTCGTGGGCGGCATGGCGGCAGAGTGGCTCGACTTCCGGGCGCTGCGGGTACCGCTGCTCGTCGCGGTGGGGTTCGGCGTGCTGGCGACCGCGTACGCGATCCACGGCGCGGGCGGCGGCTGGCGCAGATTCGCGGCGACGGTGCTGATCGGCGCCGGCACGTGGGCAGCCGCGCAGTCGATCTACGTGGCGATCCACCTTGCGAGCGGCGAGCGGTTCCATGCGGAGCGGTTTGGAGCACAGTGGTCGCAGGCGATCGTGCTGGTCGCCGCGCACGGCGCGTTCTTGGGCGCGCCGACGGGCGTTGCCGCTGCCCTCATCCTGCGCGTCCCGATCTTCAGGGCGCGCCCCTACGGGCCGTAGGCCGGCGCAGCGTTCGGGAACCTGATGCAGTTCGAGGACGGCCCGCAGCTCCCCCTCACCTCCCGCCGGAAGTTGCTGGCGGCTATCGGGCTCCTGATGCTCGCCGCGCAGGCGGCGGGCGCCATCGCCCTGGCGCCGGCGACGACGGGCCTTGCGAACGCGGATGCCGCGGCGCTGGGGCTGATCTGGGCGGTCTCGATCGTGTGGAGCGCCGCGACGGTGCTCCTGCTCGTCCGCCAGGCCGACCTGCCGGACATCGCGACCGCGTCGTTGTTCGTGACGATCTCGGCGTTCGCGATCTTTGCGACGACGGCCGCGCTGAACGCGCGCGGCACCGCGTCCGAGGTGAATGTCGTCGACGCGCTGTTCATGGGCGTCACGGCCGGAGCGCTCACGGCACTGATCGTCTGGGCGATCGCGACGGGCGCCGCGCGGCTTATGGGCCTGCCGACCACCGCCGCCCTTCGCGACGTCGCCGGCCCGTAGGAACGATCCACGAAGAACACGAAGCCGACGGCCCGGCTACGCCCCGTATGGTAGGGAGCACGAACGGCTGAAGCGACAGACCGAAGCACGCCGGCGGGCGCCGGCGGCCACGCCGGGGTCTCCTGCCTCCTGCGGCGACTCTTCGAACGGCGACTCTTCGACCGCCACTGGCTCGTGCTGCCGCGGTGGTTTCCCAACCTTGCCCAACTTCGGGAATTGACACCCTCACGGCGACGACCGTAGGATAAGAGGCGAAGCACAGCCGAATCCGCGTCCAATCCGGTGCGGAACGGGGGAACCAGCGCCGTCCAGCCGACTCACATCGGACGGACGGCCGGGGTGAATCTCGCGAAAAGCGAGACGGGCACTCTTGAGCCCGAACCCGTCAGCTAACCCCGCAGGCGCTCAGAGACGCTTCTCCCTCGACCCCGCAAGGTCCCGGGCGAACGCCTAGGTGGAACAACTTCGACTTGGATTCAGATGGCGCCCGCCGTCCGCGGCCTACGGCCCGTGGGGAGGGCCGTTACAGCCTCGCACTCGCGACCAGCGAGGATTCCGTCAGGAGGACCGCATGTACGGCACACTCGCACTCCCTCATCGAGCGCTCGACGACCTTCGAGACGCCGCCGGCGAGGCGGCGATCGCCGAGTTGCGCGCGCTGGCACGGCCCATCGAAGGCTTGCGTGTGCTGAACCTGAGCGTCACGGGCTTCGGCACAGGGACGGCCGAGCTGCTCAACTCCTCGGTGCCGCTGATGAACGACCTCGGGCTCGACGCGCACTGGCAGGTCGTGCGCGCATCGGAAGAGGCGGCGCAAGTCGGGCGCGCGATGTACCAGGCGCTCGGCGGCGTGCCGGTGCAGTGGACGCGCGAGATGACGGACATCTGGCTGCGCTGCGCCGAGATGAACGCCGGCCTGCTCACCGAGCCGTTCGACGTGATCATCGTGCATGACCCCCAGCCGCTCGCGATCCGCTCGTACGTGACGACGAACGCTGATGCGAAGTGGTTGATGCACTCGCACCTCGATCTCTCTTCCGCGCAGGAGGACGTCTGGATGCTGCTGCGCGGCCACATCGCGCGCTACAACGCCGCGATCTTCGAGGCACCCGCGTTCGCGCGCGACGACATGCCCCTGCCAGCACACATCGTACCGCCGGCGATCGACCCGAACAGCGCGCGCAATATGCCGCTCTCGGACGACGTGATCCGCACCGTGCTGACGCAGTACGGCATCGACCCGGAGCGGCCGCTGCTGTGTCACGTTTCGCCGTGCGATGCGGCGAGCGACCTGTGCGGCGTCGTCGACGTCTGGCAGAAGGCACGCGGGCGGCACCCCGAGCTGCAACTTGTGTTCGTGCTGACGACGGAGCCGCAGGACCCGCACGGTCGCACCTGCTACGACGATCTCGCCCGGCGCTGCCGCGAGGAGCCATCGGCATTCATCGTCTCCGCGGGCAACGAAGTCGGGAACGTCGAGCTCAACGTGTTCCAGCGGGCGGCGTCGGTGGTGCTGCAGAAGGGGTTGCGCAAGGGCTTCGGGCTCTGGGTCTCCGATGCGCTGTGGAAGGAGCGGCCGTGCGTCGTCGCCCCCGCGGGCGGCCTCACCGAGCAGGTGATCGATGGCCAGACCGGCATCATCGCCAACACGACGGACGAGTTCGCGGCGGCGGTTTCGCGGCTGCTCGAAGACCCGGCCACGGCGGCAGAGTACGGGAAATCAGGGCGCCAGCACGTAGCGGAACGCTTCCTGATCACCCGATACCTACGGGACTATCTGCGGATTCTGGACGAACTGCACAGGAAGAACTGATGCTCGGATCCGTCCCAACGACCCCGAAATCCATCGAGGCCTACCGCCCCGTCATCGGCGACGCGGCGACCGACGAGATCCTGCGGTTGGGCGCGCGGCTGCGCGGCGCCCGGGTGCTGCACGTCAACGCGACGGCGTTCGGCGGCGGCGTCGCGGAGATCCTGAGCACACTGATCCCGCTGATGAACGACGTCGGGCTCGATGCGGACTGGCAGGTGATCAAGGGCGCCGACGAGTTCTTCAACGTCACCAAAGCGATGCACAACAGCCTGCAGGGGATGTACTACGACTGGACGCCGGCGATGCGCCAGATCTGGCTGGACTACAACAAGCTCAACGCCGACCTGTTCGACGAGTCGTACGACTACGTGGTGATCCACGACCCGCAGCCGGCCGCCATCCCGGCGTTTCTTGAAGAGCGTACGGGCGCGCGTCCGGGCAAGTGGGTGTGGCGCTGCCACATCGACATCACGGACGCGCAGGTGCAGGTGTGGGACCTGCTGCGGCCGCACGTCGAGCGGTACGACGGCGCGATCTTCACGCTGCCGGACTACGTGAAGGACGACCTGCAGCATCCGCAGATCTTCTGCGTGCCGCCGGCGATCGACCCGCTGAGCCCGAAGAACGCCGAATTGCCGGAAGACACGGTGAACGCGATCCTCGAACGATACGGCGTCGACCCGAAGCGGCCGATGGTGACGCAGATCTCGCGCTTCGACCCGTGGAAGGACCCGCTGGGCGTCATCGACGTCTACCGCGCGGCGAAGCGCGAGGTGCCGGATCTGCAGCTCGTGATGGTGGCGTCGATGGCCAGCGACGACCCGGAGGGGTGGGACTGGTACGAGCGCACGGTGCGCCGGGCCGGCGAGGATTTCGACATCCACATCCTCAGCAATCTCAACGGCGTCGGCAACATCGAAGTGAACGCGTTTCAGCGCGCGGCGCGCGTCGTCATCCAGAAATCGGTCCGCGAGGGTTTCGGGCTTGTAGTGTCGGAGGCCTTATGGAAGGGACGTCCGGTAGTCGCAGGCAACGTTGGGGGGATCCCGCTCCAGATCATCAACGGCAAGACGGGGTTCCTCGTCAATACCAGCGAGGAGTGCGTGGAGAAGCTGCTCTTCCTCCTTTGTCACCGCGAAGAAGCGGACAGGATGGGGGCAATGGGCGTGGAGTACGTGCGGGACAATTTCCTGACGACACGCTATCTTCGGGACTACCTGAGCATCTTCTGTCAGCTATCCGGGCTGGAGCCCGCCGCCCAGCGGCCGCAGGCACAGCGGGTGCATCGCTAGAGCAGGGGTTACCGATGAAGCGAGTCGTGGCATTGATCCTGGCGGGCGGCCAGGGAGACCGGCTGAGCGTGCTCAGCGAGGAGCGCGCCAAACCGGCGGTGATCTACGGCGGCCGCTACCGGATCATCGACTTCGCGCTGAGCAACTGCGTGAACTCCGGCGTCAGCCGGGTCGGCGTGCTCACGCAATACCGGCCGCGATCGCTCAACGACCACATCGGCATCGGCCGGCCGTGGGATCTGGACCGGCAGGGCGGCGGCGTGACGCTGCTGCAGCCGTACCTGGGCCGCGACAGCTCGGACTGGTATCGCGGCACCGCCGACGCCGTCGCCCAGAACATCTACTTCATCGAGGAGACGCGGGCGGAGCTCGTGCTGATCCTGGCGGGCGACCACATCTACAAGATGAACTACGACGAGCTGATCGCCTACCATTTGGCGAACGGCGCAGACGTCACGGTGCCGCTGTATGAAGTGCCGATGGCGGAAGCGCACCGCTACGGCGTGCTGACCAAGGATGACGAGAATCGCATCGTCGAGTTCGAGGAGAAGCCTGACCGCCCGAAGTCCAACCTGATCTCGATGGGCATTTACGTCTTCAACCGGCAGGCGCTCATCGACCAGCTCATCGCCGACTCGAAGCGGGACGATTCCACGCACGATTTCGGCGGTGACATCATCCCGGCGATGGTCGAGGACCGCTCGATGAAGGTCTACGGATTCCCGTTCCACGGCTACTGGCGCGACGTCGGGACGATCCAGTCGTACTACGATGGCAACATGGACCTGCTCGAGGACCTGCCGGAGCTGAATCTCTACGATCCGGAGACGCGCATCCGTACGCGGGTGACCGGCTATCCGCCAGCGAAGGTCGGCTGGCGCGCCTACATCCAGCGGTCGCTGCTTGACCTGGGCTGCATCGTCAACGGGCACGTGGAGCACTCGGTCCTGTCGCCGGGCGTGTACATCGAAGAGGGCGCCGTGGTGCGCGACTCGATCATCTTCGACGACTGCCGCATCGAGGCGGGCGCGATGGTCGAGCGGTCGATTATCGACAAGGGCGTGACCATCGGCAAGAACGCGTACGTCGGCTACGGCGACGACTTCACGCCGAACCTCGACCGCCCGGACATTGTCAACACGGGCGTCACGATCGTGGGCAAGCGCGCGGAGATCCCGCCGTACGTGCGCATCGGCCGCAACTGCGTGATCGGCCCGAACGTGACGGTGGAGGCGCAGGGCGG
>JBBTPG010000123.1:5601-8730 GCA_038066315.1 Chloroflexota bacterium
TGGGATCTGCCGCGCGCGGTGATCGAGACGCTGCGGGACGAAGACGTGCGGCGCGAGGCGATCGACAACGAGCACTGGCTGCAGAAGCGTGCGGCGGCGGGGCGCGACGTGTACACGAAGCTCATTGAGCTGGGGCGGCGACTCGACGCGCCCGTCTGCCTCGAAGCGACGAACGAAGTCCTGATGCAGGTACGCCGCTACATGCCGGCGACGTTCGCCCGCCTCGGCGACGCATATCGGTCGGGCGGGCTGTATCCCATCTACGGCAACGCGTTCCACACGCACATCGCGATGCTCAGCGACGGCGAGCTGGCCGACGAGCTCAGGCTGAACCGCGAGTACGTGCGCGATGTGGCCGGCGCGCCCGAGCCGCGGCACGCCGGCGCGTTCCCGATGGAGGGATCGATCGACGCGCACAAGCTTGCGGGCTTCCGTCAGGCCGGCATGGAGTACGTCGTCTTCCCGCAGCTCAGCGGCGCGACCAGCCGCTACTCGTTCGACGGCGCGTCCGCTCCGGACGGCGGCGACCCGTATTATGGCGCGTTCACGATCGGCGACGGCCCCGCCGCGGCGGGCGGGCCCACCGCGACCAACGCGCTGCTGGCGCTGCCGCGCAACTTCGCCATCTCGCAGGAGATCTGGCGTCCGATCACGAAGTGGGAGCCGGACCGGCTGACGCCACAGGGCTACATCCTGGGCAAGTACCACGTGCTCGATGAGGAGTACCGCGACGACGCGACCGTTGCGTACCCGATCACGCGCGAGCAGGCCGTCGCGGAGTACGCCGAGACGTTGCGGCGCGCGCTTCACGACGCGCCGGACGGCGGGCTGCTGGTGTACATCCAGGACCTGGAGCTGATGGACTTCGGCGAAGAGGCGCTCGACATCCTCGGCGAGGCGTGGCCGGCCGTGCGCAACGAGGGCATCGCCGATGTCCGCTTCGTCACGCCGGACGAGTACATCGACCGCGTACGGGCGGACGGCGCGCCGCTGCCGCACCTGCGCTTCCACCAGGCGTCGTGGGCGCCGGAGATCCGGCTGGTGCTGCGCAGCGACGGCCACTATCCGCCGCGGCACGCCGGCAAGTTCCGCGGCATCGACAACGACCGCGAGGTGTTCCGCCGCTGGCCGTTCATCTTCTGGGAGCCCGGACGCTTCATCGCCGACACGTTCAAGGCGCTGCTCGCAGCCTTCGGCCACAACCTCGACGTCCCGCTCACGGCGTCGCAGCTCGACGCGGCGATGGATGACCTCTCGACGCTCGACGACGACGCGCGCCTCGCGCTGCACATGCGGGCGATGCAACGCGCCTGTAACTTCGGCTGGCAGCCGGACGAAACGCGGCACGAGTGGCCGTATCTGCACGGCGTCGCGATCATGGAGATCCTGCGCGACGAGCTCCGCGGCGATCGCACGATCGCCGAGCAGACGCGTGCGCCTTCGGCGCGCACTCCGGACGAAGCCGCCGCGATCGCGGACCACGTCGCGCGGGCGTGGCGGCCGTTGCCGGAGCGCGCGCTGCGCGGCCTCGATCGCGTACTGGAGATCTTCATCGACACGCGGATCGCGTCCATGCGCCACGGCATCGAGCGTCTGGGCGTGCGCGCCGGCGACGAGCAGCAGCGCGCGCGTGCGGAGGAGCATCTCTCGAACGCCGAGCGCCGCCGGCGCCGCGCGTCCGCACTGATCCGCCAGGTCTACGCCGAGAACACGAAGTTCATCACGAGCTGCGCGATCGACCCGCGCGCCGTGCAGCGGATCCTGGCCCTGATCCAGGAGCATTGCAAGGAGGCGTATCTCGCGCTCAACGAGATCCAGCGTGCATGGATGCAACTCGACGACACCGCGGCCATGCTCGAAGCGACATACGCGTACCTGTACGAGATCTACCCACCCCGCTTCCCTGCCATCCTCCGGAACCTGCTGAGCCATGAGGAGCTGGCCCTCATGGACGACCCGCCGCTGGTGTGAGGGGCGGGCGGCGGCGCCGCGCAGGCGGATAGCCAGGCGCGGCCGGCGCGAGGACCTGCCTTACCGGACATTCACGTTCTAACTGTGAACTTGGCGCGCGATCGGGATTATCGTAGCGGCAGGTTGTGAGATACTTTGCGCTATGGCGAAGGAAGCGCGGGCGATGGTCCAGCACGGCGTGCGCGATCTGCGGCCCGGCAGCTTCCCGCTGCCGGAGATCGGCGCGGAGGATGCGCTGCTGCGCGTCGAGGCGTGCGGCATCTGCGGAAGCGATTACGAGCAGTACGACGGCGCGCTGAAGGCGCCGTACCCGGTGATCCCCGGCCACGAGCCCGTCGGCATCATCGAGGCGATCGGTGACGAAGCGTCGCGGCGCTGGGGCGTACGGAGCGGCGACCGCGTGGCCGTCGAGGCGCTGATCCCGTGCGGGCACTGCGCCGACTGCGTGCAGGGCCGCTCGCGCCTCTGCCGCGGCAGCGGCGCGGCGCCGGTGTACGGCTTCCGACCGGTGACGCTGGCACCGGCGCTGTGGGGCGGCTATGCGGAGTACCTGTACATCGGCGCGCACTGTCTGGTGCACAAGATGTCGAAGGAGGTGCCGGCCGAGCTGGCCGTGCTCTTCAACCCGATCGGCGCCGGCCTCCGCTGGGCCGTCGACATGCCGCGCACCGCCGTCGGCGAGACGATCGTGATCCTCGGCCCCGGCCAGCGCGGTCTCGCGAGCGTGATCGCCGCTCGCGAGGCGGGCGCGGGGTGCATCATCGTCACCGGCCTCTCGCGCGATGAGCGGAAGCTGGCGCTCGCGCGAGAGTTCGGGGCGCACCACACGATCGACATCGAGCGCGAGCAACCCACCGCGCGCGTCCGCGAGATCACCGGCGGGCAGATGGCGGACGTCGTCGTCGACGTGACGGCGTACGCGGTCGAGGCCGTGACGCAGGCGATCGACCTGGCGCGGCGCGGCGGGCGCATCGTGCTGGCCGGGACGAAGGGTCCGAGACCTGTGCCGGACTTCATCAGCGACAAGGTGGTGGGCAAGGAGTTGACGATGATGGGCGCGTTCGGCGTGGACTGGCGGTCGTACGAGACGGCGGTGCGCATCGTCGAGTCGGGCAAGTATCCGCTGGCCAAGATGCACACGCATACGCTGCCGCTGGA
>JBBTPG010000124.1:0-1821 GCA_038066315.1 Chloroflexota bacterium
ACGCTCGCTGACCGCTTCCTGGAGATGACGGGCACGATCTCCAAGCGCGACATGTCCGCGCAGGTGCTCGACGACATGGACCTGGAGCGCGAAAAGGGCGTCACCATCAAGGCCAAGGCCGTCCGCATGGCTTTCACCGCCGCCGACGGCGCCGCGTATGAGCTGAACCTCATCGACACGCCCGGCCACGTCGATTTCGGCTACGAAGTCTCGCGGGCGCTCGCCGCCTGCGAGGGCGCGCTGCTGATCGTCGATGCGGCGCAGGGCATCCAGGCGCAGACGCTCGCCAACGTCTACCTGGCGATCGAAGCCGACCTGAAGCTGATCCCCGTGATCAACAAGATCGACCTGCCCAGCGCCGAGCCCGAGCGCGTCGCGCAGGAGCTGGTCGACACCCTGGGCTTCAGCGCTGGCGAGATCATGTTCGCTTCCGCGAAGGAGGGCACCGGCACGCACGAGCTGCTGCAGGCCATCGTCGACCGCATCCCGCCGCCGCCGGACACCAGCGACCGGCCGCTCCGGGCGCTGATCTTCGACAGCAAGTACGACGCCTACAAGGGCGTCATCGCCTACGTGCGCGTCGTCGATGGTGTCGCCAACAACCGCCGCAAGCTGCGCCTGATGTCGACGAACCTGGCCGTCGAAGCGCTCGAGGTCGGCATCTTCCGCCCGGCGCTCGAACCGGTGTCCGAGCTGGGCCCGGGCGAGGTCGGCTACGTCGCGACGGGGCTCAAGAACGTGAAGGAGTGCCGCGTCGGCGACACGTTCACGGACGACGGCAAGCCCGCGGCCGAAGCGCTGGCGGGCTATCGCCCCGCCAAACCGATGGTCTTCGCCGGCCTCTACCCCTCATCCGCAAACGAGTACACGCTGCTGCGCGACGCGCTCGACAAGCTGCAGCTCAGCGACGCGTCGCTGGTGTACGAGCCGGAGTCGAGCGCGGCGCTGGGGTTCGGCTTCCGCTGCGGCTTCCTGGGCCTGCTGCACATGGAGATCGTGCAGGAGCGCCTGGAGCGCGAGTACGACCTCAACCTGCTCGCGACCGCGCCGAGCGTCGAGTACCAGGTGACGAAGACGAACGGACAGGAGATCGTCATCGACAATCCGGCCGAGCTGCCGCCGCCGCAGGAGATCGACCAGATCCGCGAGCCGTGGATGGACATCTCCGTCGTTACGCCGGACCGCTACATCGGCCCGGTGATGGAGCTGGTCACGAGCAACCGCGGCGAGTTCAAGCGGATGGAGTACCTGCAACACAGCATCGTCCAGGACGACGGCTCGAAGAAGGGCGAGGGGCGCGTGGTGCTCGACTACCGCATCCCGCTGTCGGAGATCCTCGTCGACTTCTACGACGAGCTGAAGTCCGGCACACAGGGCTACGCCAGCCTCGACTACAGCTTCAGCGAGTACCGCCCGGCGCCGCTCGTCAAGCTCGATATCCTCGTGAACGGCGAGCCGGTCGATGCGCTGTCGCTGATCACGCACCGCGAGAACGCGGCGGTGCAGGGCCGCCAGCTCGTCGAGAAGCTGCGCTCGCTGATCCCGCGGCAGATGTTCGACGTGCCGGTGCAGGCGGCGATCGGCGGCCGCATCGTCGCGCGCGAGACGATCCGCGCGATGCGCAAGAACGTGCTCGCGAAGTGCTACGGCGGCGACATCACGCGCAAGCGCAAGCTGCTGGAGAAGCAGGCCGAAGGCAAGAAGCGCATGAAGCGCGTCGGCAACGTCGACATCCCGCAAGAGGCGTTCATGGCCGTGCTACGGCTGGATAAGTAGCTGGGTAGTTTGTAGTTCGTAGTTCGTAGTTCGTAGTTCGTAGTT
>JBBTPG010000125.1:0-3331 GCA_038066315.1 Chloroflexota bacterium
CGCGGGCGCCGTAGCCGAGGCGCTCGGCCAACTCGACGGCGAGGAGGCCCGCGGCGTTCACGGCGAGCAGCAGGAGCCCCAACGCGAAGCCGGTCGACGCACCCTGCGCAGCCGTCGCGCCTGCGTGCTTGACCAGCGCGGAGAAGCTCGACTCGCGCACGCCGAGCCCGCCAAGCGTCAGCGGCATCAGCACGGCGACAGCGACAACCCACGTCACGAACGCCCAGTACCACCAGGAGACGTGGATGCCGAACGCGCGGCCCAGGAGGGCGATCGTCGAGATGTACAGCGCCTGGATCGCGATGGAGAACAGCGCCATCTGGTACACGGCCATCGCCTCGCGGCGATGTGCGAGCAGGTTGCGCAGGACGTGGTCGTGGCGCACGGCGGGGAACGGCATGCGGGGCAGTACGACGGCCAGAAGAAGCGCGGCGAACGCGCCGGCGGCGAGCGCCAGGAAGCCGATGGCGATGTTGCCGTAGTAGAACGCGGCGCCGAGCGCGCCGAGGCAGGTCATGGCGCCGTAGCCGGTGGCGCGCTCGTAGAGGACGCTCATGGTCACGTCGGCGGCACGCGCGTTCGCTTCGCGCTGGATGCGGTACACGCGATAGACGTCGCCGCCGACCGCCGTCGGCAGCACGTTGCTGAGCAGATTACCGACGCAGTAGGCGCGGACGACGGGCAGCAGCGGCGCGTCGACGTCGCGCGCGCGCAGCAGCACCCGCCATTTCACGACGACGAGCGCCTGCACGACGACCATGACGGCGAGCGCGGCGACGAGCAGCCAGATGTTCGAGTCGCGGATCGTCTGGCTGAGCTCGCCGGGCGAGAGTTTGAAGATGAGGCCAGTGACGATCGCCAGCGTCGCGATCACGCGCACGGCAGCGAAGAGGCGGCCGGAGAAGAATCCGCCCTTCGCTGCGTCAGGTCCGCCGGCCACGTTTCCTTCGATGCCCAAGGATGCTCTGCAGTATGCCCAGCGACGCCAGCACCGTGATCAGCGAGCTGCCGCCCTGGCTCACCAGCGGCAACGGTATGCCCGTCACCGGCACCAGTCTAATGTTTACGCCGATGTTCACAAACACCTGGAACAGGATAAACGTCATCACGCCTACAGCGATGAGGCGGCCGAAGGCGTCGTCGGCGAGGCCGGCGACGCGCAGGCAGCGGAACAGCAGCGCGATGAACAGCCCGAAGAGCACCATGGCGCCGACGAAGCCCAACTCCTCGGCGCCGACGCTGAAGATGTAGTCCGTCGTCTGCGTGCGGAGGTAATCGAGCTGCGTCTGCGAGCCGTGCGTGAAGCCCTTGCCGAGCAGGCCGCCGGAACCAATGCTGATCTCCGCTTGCAGGATGTTGAAGCCCGTCCCGAGCGGATCCTTGTTCGGGTCGAGCCAGATATCGATGCGGTCCCGCTGGTAGTTCTGAGCGAAGAACACGGCCAGCGGGGTCAGCGCAAGCGCTGTGGCGAAAAAGCCCAAGATGTGCGCCGGCCGCACGCCGGCGATCAGCACCATGCCCAGCCAGAGCACGCCGAACACGAGCGCGGACCCGAGGTCCGGCTCGATCAGCACCAGCACGCCAGGCAATGCGGCGATCGCGATCGACGTCACGAAGACGCGTAGCGTGTGCATCTGCTCCTCGTTGTCGGAGAAGTACTTGGCGAGCATGATCACGGTTGCGACCTTGGCCATCTCCGATGGCTGGACCTTGGTACCGAAGACGATGATCCAGCGCCGCGATCCGTACTCGCTGGCGCCGACCGCCAAAACGAAGACGAGCAATGCGACGGCGACGGCGTACAGTGTGACGCTTAGCGGGCCGAACGCGCGGTAGTCGAAGCGCGAGAGCGCAAGCATCGCGCCGAGGCCGAGCGCGGCGAAGACGACCTGGCGCGACACCGGATGCGAGAGCGCCTGTCCCGGCGAGCCGTACGTCGTGAGGCTGCCGCTGTAGATGAGCAATGCGCCGTAGGCCGTCAGGCCGAGCGCCGCCAGCAGCAGAACGAAGTCGAACTCGCGCGTCGGCGTGTTGCGCAGGTTCACGGCGTCACCCCGGCCGGCGCTTGGGTGCCGGCGTCCGTCCGCGGTTGCGCGCGGTTGTAGTAGTAGTAGTGGAGGATCTGTGCCGCAAGCGGCGCCGCGTTCGTGGCGCCGACGCCGCGCTCGAGGAACACCGTGATCGCGACTTGCGGGTCGTCAGCGGGTGCGAAGCCGCTGAACCAGGCGTGCGTCTCGTAGGAGCCGTCGGCGAAGCGCTCGCCGAACTCGGCGGTGCCCGTCTTGCCTGCGATGTTCAAGTCCGGCAACTTCGCCGGGTTCGCGCTGCCCCAACTGACGGCCTGGACCATCGCGTCGCGGAGGATCGCCAGATTCGACGTGCTGACGCCGACGTTGCCTTCAATCTTCGGCTGAGCCGGCACGATCACGTGGCGCTGAGCGTCGCGTACTTCGCGAACAACGCGCGGCGTCAGCAGCGTGCCGCCGTTCGCGACGGCCGCGGTCACGCGCACCATCTGGATCGGTGTGGCGGCAACGAACCCCTGGCCGATACCCATGTTGTACGTGTCGCCGAGGAACCAGTCGTCGCCGAACGTCTTCTTTTTCCAGGCGGTGTCCGGGATGTTTCCGTCCGCTTCGCCGGCTATGTCGATCCCGGTCTTGCGGCCGAGGCCGAACTGCCGCGCATACCGCGCCAGCCGCTCGACGCCGAGGCCATCGAAGTTCTGCCCGAAGGCGTGGTATCCGCCTGCCAGGTAGTAGAAGTACACGTCGGACGACATCGCCACGCCGCCGTAGAAATCGAGCGTGCCCAGCGTGCGCCAGTCCTTGAATGTGTACAGGATGGACGGGTCGTACTGGTTGGGCACGCTGATGTAGCCGTTGCTCGTGATCGTCGTTGACGGAGAAGCGACGCCCTCCTGCAGTGCCGCGGCGCCGGTGATCTGCTTGAAGATCGAGCCCGGAGCGTACTGCTCCGAGAGGGCGTGGTTCACGAGCGGCTTCTTCGGGTCGTCCAGGTACTGCTGCAGGCGCGCTTCGTCGATCTTGCCGGAGAAGATGTTGTTGTCGTACATCGGCAGCGACACCAGCGCGAGCACCTCACCCGTGTGCACGTCCATGACGATGGCGGCGGCCTGGCCGCCGTTCGCCGAGGCCTGCACCAGCTCCGTCGCCTTGTTCTGGAGGTCCAGATCGATCGACAGCACGAGATCGTAGCCGGGCTTCGCGGCGTCTTCGGCGATGGTGCGCAGCTCGCGACCGGTCGCGTCCTTCTCGATCTCCTTGCGCCCGACGGTGCCGCGCAGATACTTCTCGTACGCCGCCTCGAC
>JBBTPG010000125.1:3431-24788 GCA_038066315.1 Chloroflexota bacterium
TTGCGCGCCGCTTCGATCCGCAGCGTCGTCTCCAGCGCGGGCACGCCGAGCAGCTTCTCAAGCCCTCCCGCGATCTGCAGGTCACGATCAGACGGGATATCGGCCGCGACGACCGCCGCGGAGAACCCGGGCTCGTTTGCGACGACCGGCACACCATTGCGGTCGGTGATCAGGCCGCGCGACGGGATCACCGGTTCGATGCGGAGCTGGTTCTGCTCGGCGCGCTGCTGGAAGTGGCTGCCCTGAATGAGCTGGAGGCGGCCGAGCTGCACGGCCAGCGCGGCGAAGGCGGCGAGCACGACGAGACGCAGGATCCAGAGCTTCTGGTTGATTTGCTGGCGCGGATCGGCGGTCTCCGCGTGTTCCGCGCGCCACCGCCGCCGCTTGCCGCCTGCGAGTATCCCCATGTGTCCCTTCAGCGCTTGGCCGCGACGGTCAGCGCGCCGGCTCCTCTTCGAGTTCCGCTAGTACGCCAGCCGGTTGCGCCGATCGGACGGCTTCGCGAGCCGCATCAGGATGTACGCGGGCGGCGTGATCGCGGCGTTGACGATCGCCGCCGGCACGACGGCGCTCCGCAGCGCCGTCAGCAGGTCGAGGCCGCCGCCGGACGCCATCAGACTGGCCACGATGGTCAACTCGTACGCCGCCGTTGCCGCCAGCACGAACGCCAGCACCAGCAAGATGTCGCTGTGGATGACGCGCAACTCGCGCAGCGCGCCCAGCCCCGCGATCGGCAACAGCGCCAGCAGCACGAGGCCGGGCGTCTGCAGACCGATGAAGCCCATCGTGACGCCGGCAACGGCGATCATCGGCAACACGTCGTCGAGTCCGCGCACCACCAGCCACGATACGAGCAGCACCAGCAGGAGGTTCGGCGCCACGCCGATCACTTTGAACTGTTCGAGCGACGACGCCTGCAACAGCGCGAGGAAGAGCGCGATGGCACTGCCGGTCCAGTAGCGCATTACGGCTTCTCCAGCTTCTGCGGCTCGAAACTCGTGAGCACCAGCACGCGCTCGATGCTCGAGAGGCTGGCGAGGTGGTCGACGCGCACTTCCTGGAACAGGTCCTGATCGGTCTTCTGCACGGTCGCGACGCGGCCGATGACGATGCCGGCCGGATAGCCACCGCCGACGCCGGACGTCATGACGAAGTCACCCTGCTTGACGGCGGCGCCCTGCCCAACGAACTCCATGTTCAGCGACGCGTCGTAGTTGCCGGCGACCACGCCTTCGGCCCGGGACTCCTGCACGATCGCGCTGACGGCGCTCTTCGGGTCGGTGATCAGTATCACCCACGCGTAGCTGTCGAAGACCTTCGTGATCGTGCCGACAAGGCTGCGGCCCTCCGACACGACGATCTGGCCTTCCCGCACGCCGTCCGACTTGCCGCGGTCGATCGCGATGATCGAGCGGACGCTGACCGAATCGCGAGAGACGACGGACGCGGTGACGAACACGTCGTTCGGGAACTGCTTCCGGACGGCGTCGAGGTCCTTCGCGCCCTGCTGCTGGATCGCGTCCTCGCGTGCGCGGGCGAGCTCATTGGTCAGGCGCTCGTTCTCCTGGCGCAGCTTCGTGTTCTCGTCGGAAAGCGCGCCCGCGTCGGTGATGTTGTTCACCCAGTCGGCGACGGGGCGTGTCACATGGCGCATCGCCGCCTGTATGGGCGACGTCACGTTGAGCGTCACGTTCTCGACCGGATCGAGAAGGGTGAGGCGGCTCGCCGCCATCAATACAAAGGCAGCAATCGCAATGAAGCCGGTCCAAGCCAGCGTGCGTGCGGTCATACGCAGCGTCTCCTGCCGTCGAGTCGGCGCCGCAAACGGTCATGCGCAAGGGGCGTTGCCCTGCCGTCCGCCGGCGCATGAGGAGTGGTGTGAGCCTCAACGAGTATAGCCCATCGTGCCGGAGGGCGCGAAGCAACGTGTTGCGCGGATGTTACAGCGTTTTCGGGTGCTCCGTCACACCCTGCAGCAGCTCGACAGCATGCGGCAGCACATCGAGCACGGCGCCGAGGCTTTCACGCACGCCCTTCTCGCTGCCGGGCAGGTTGACGATGAGCGTACGGCCTCGGACGGCGGCGATCGCGCGGCTGAGCATCGCTTTCGGTGTGTGGCGCATGCCCTCGGCGCGCATCGCTTCGGCGATGCCCGGCGCGAGGCGCTCGGCAACGTCGAGCGTGCCTTCGGGCGTTATGTCGCGCACAGCGAGGCCGGTGCCACCCGTCGTGAGGATGAGATCCACGTCGCCAGCATCGCACCAGGCGCGCAGTGTGGCCGCGATGCGGCTGCGCTCATCGGGGACGATCTCGTAGCGCCCAACTTCCCCACCGATTCCCACGAGCAGCTCGCGAATGGCGGCGCCGCTGGTGTCTTCACGCTCGCCACGGCTGCCTGCATCGCTGACGGTGAGGATTCCGGCGCGGATCATGGGGCAATCGTAGCAGGCGGGAAGCTCGATGGGGTCGACAACGAGGCCTTGGCCGGCGTATCGTGTGCACTGGCGTGGGGAGATATGGGGAATTCTTTTTGCATAAGCGCTTGACATCTGATCTTTGAGTGGTAATCTATGGGGGTTCGTGGGAAATCTGGCTACGGATGGACCCGATGAGCACCCGGCAGGACACGCGACCCAGTGTTATTCCTCGGAACCTTCGACTATGCGATGGACGAGAGGGGGCGGCTTCCGCTCCCGCCTCGCTATCGCGAGGCGTTCCGGGACGGGATCGTGCTCAGCCAGGGTTCCCCGGACAAGTGTCTCCGCGTGTACACAGAAGCAGCCTTTACCGCGCTGGCGTCCGAATATACGGCGGAATCGGCGCTGCACCGCGTGGGGCGGGACCTCCGGGCGGTGTTCTTCTCCCGCTCGGTGCATGCGGAATTGGACAAGCAGAACCGGATTCTCATTCCAGGGCCGTTGCGCGAGTTCGCCGGGCTTTTGGCGAAGGTGCGAGTCGTGGGCGCGGGAGAGTACCTGGAGATCTGGTCCCCAACTTCCTACGACGCGGAGATGGCGCGCGTGGATTCGCAGCTGGCGACGATGCTGGAATCGGTCGAACCGCGGGAACGATGATGATGTCGATGACGACGCACGTCCCGGTCATGGTCGACGAGGTGCTCGCGGCGCTGGACGTGCGGGCGGGCGGGCGTTATGTCGATTGTACGCTTGGCGGCGCGGGCCACGCTGAGGCGATCCTCGACCGTTCACAGCCGGGCGGCACTCTGCTCGGCATCGACGCCGATGCGGCGGCGATCGAGCGCGGCGCAGCGCGGCTGAGCCGGTTCGAAGGCAGCTTCAAGCTGGTCCAGGGCAACTTTCGCGATCTGGGGGATATCTGCCGCCAGATGGAGTTCGCGCCCGTGAACGGCGTGCTGATGGATCTCGGGCTGTCGTCGTACCAGCTTGCGGAGGGCGAGGGCTTCAGCTTCCAGGGCGACACGGCGCTGGACATGCGCTTCGGAGGCGAAGGCATCACGGCCGACGAGATCGTCAACACGTACAGCGAGGCCGAACTGGCCGACTTGATCTTCAGGTATGGAGAGGATCCGGCGAGCCGCCGGATCGCCCGCCGCATCGTCGCGAGCCGTCCGATCCGGACGACCGCTGAACTAGCCAAAGCCGTCGAGCAGGCCGTGGGTAGGAGAGCCGCAGTGAAAACCCACCCCGCCACCAGGACGTTCCAGGCTCTCCGCATAGCGGTCAATCAAGAGCTGGCATCGCTGGCCGCCGCACTTCCTCAGGCCCACGGCCTGCTCGGCTTTGGGGCACGGCTTGCCGTGCTCAGTTATCACTCGTTGGAGGACCGCATCGTGAAGGAGTACATCCGGCGGGAATCGCGGGACTGCATCTGCCCGCCCGGCCTGCCGGAGTGCCGGTGCGGTCACACTGCGACGCTTCGTCCGGTCACGAAAGGCGCGGTCAAGCCGAGCCTGAGCGAAGTTGCCGCGAACCCGCGCGCGCGGAGCGCGAAGCTGCGCGCCGCCGAACGCATTACCGAATACGCGGCCTAGGAGGCGCTCATGGCAGCGCTTCACAGGCCCGCGATACCGGCGCCACGCATACTCGGCAAACCACGGGCGGGGAAGCTGCTGCTCGTCGGCGCTATTGCGCTCGTCGTCATTGCCGCCGGGTTCCAGGTCAACCAGTTCAGCCGGCTCACAAGCACCGGCTATCAGATCAACGAGTTGAACCGTCAACGCGCGGAACGACAGGCCGAGAACCATGCGCTCGAAGCGGAGGTGGCGCAGCTTTCATCGCTGGCGCGGGTGGACTGGGAAGCGCGCACGCGGCGGCACCTGGAACCGGCACAACAAAAACTGTACATCGCGGTGAACCACGACGTGCCCGACCGGCAGACGCTGCCGACGCGCTTCCTGCCGCCGGAGGCGCCGGACGCGGGACAGGCGGGGGATCCGACGTGGAAGCGGCTGCTGAAGTCGCTGCCATTCTTCTAGGGCACGCAGCAGAGGCTGGCGCGGCAGGGCGAGGGAGCAGATGTTCGGACAGCGGGGGCGGATGAACGGGCGCCTCTGGGCGCTCGCAGCGATCTTCGCGCTCGGCGGCGTGGTACTGACGGCGCGCGTCGCGTACGTCCAGCTCGTCGACACCGAGCACTACCGCGCGCAGGCGCAGAACGAGCACTTCGGCCAGCAGGAAGTCCGCGCGGCGCGCGGCGCCATCCTTGACCGCAACGGCTACCCGCTCGCGACGACGGTTGACGCATTTGACGTCTTCGTCAACCGCGCCGACTGGCAGAACCTCGACGACGCTCGGAAGGCGGCCGCGATCATTGCGCCGCTGATCGGCCAGAAGCCGGACGACCTGGTGAACCAGGTGCGGAATGAGGACAAGGGTCTGTACCTCGCGTACGCCGGCCTCGACTTCGCGAAAGGCGCATCGCTCCACGACGCCGACGCGCCGGGTCTGCGCGTGGTGCAGACGACGAAGCGCTTCTATCCGGAGGGCGACCTCGCGTCGACGCTGCTCGGCTTCGTCGGACGCGACCACACGGGGCTCACGGGCGTGGAGCGGGATTTCGACCGCGAGTTAGGCGGCGTCCCCGGCACGATCTACTTCGAGCGCGACAGCATCGGCAACCGGCTCTCGCTCGGGGCCGAGCGCATTGGCCAGCAGCCGGATCCCGGCGGCAATATCAGGCTGACGATTGACCGCTACATCCAGCGGCTCGTCGAAGGCGAGCTGGAAGCCCAGATCGCGAAGACGGGCGCGCTGGGCGGCTCGATCGTTGTGATGGAGCCGAAGACCGGCGCACTGCTGGCGGTGGCCAGCAACCCCGGCTTCAAGCTGTCACACCTGGACCTCAACAAGCCGGACCAGTCGCTCTTCCGCGATCGCGCGGTGACCGACGTGTACGAGCCAGGCTCCGTCTTCAAGACGTTGACGGCGTCGATGGCGATCGACCTCGGGCTCGTGACGCCGGAGAGCACCTACGACGACATAGGCGCGGCGTACATTGGCCCCTCGACGATCCGGAACTGGGACTTCAGTGTCAACGGCGTCACATCCGTGACGCAGATCCTCCAGCGCAGCCTGAACACGGGCGCGGTGTGGATGAGCGGGCTGATCGGCGCGGACGCCTTCTACAGCTACGTGCGGAAGTTCGGCCTGGGAGAGCCCACGCACGTCGGCCTGGGCGGCGAGCCAGACGGTCTGGTGCGATCGAACGCCGACCCGGACTGGACGGAGGTTGACCTCGCGACGAACAGCTTCGGCCAGGGCATCGCCGCCACACCGCTGCAAGTGATCACGGCGATCGGGTCGATCGCAAACGGCGGCAGGCTGATGCGGCCGTACATCGTGCAGGAGATGGATACACCGGAGGGCACGCGCTCGTTCAGCCCCGTCGTCGTACGGCAAGTGATGAGCGAGCAAACGGCGGCTACGGTAACGGATATGATGAATCAGGTCGTCGAGGGCAATCCGGGCCATCTGGCGGCGATCAAGGGCTATCACGTCGCAGGGAAGACGGGAACGACGACGGGCGCGACGCTGGCCGACGGGACCGTGCGCAACGGCAACGTTGCATCGTTCATCGGCTTCGCACCGGTGAACGACCCGAAAATGATCGTCCTGGTGAAGCTGGATTTCAAGGAAGACCGGCTTGGCGGCCAGGTTTCGGCGCCCGTCTTCGCCGACCTCGCGCCCAGCATCCTCGCCTATCTTGGCGTGAAGCCGGACGGTCCGCAGCTCGTCGCGACGGGCCCGTAGGCGACGCCGCGTCCTCGCGGGATCAACGGCGTTACGGGGCACGTACGTGACGCCGTCGCGACGAAGTGACCAGACAACCGAATGCGGGTGCGGCATCCGCACCACCGATGCCGAAGGCAGGCCGGCACCGCTCATGATTACCGCGAAGGAACTCGCCACCGCACTGCGCCCCGCGCTGATCCGCGCGCCGTCCGTCGGGCCGATGCGGTTTCGCCACGCCGTGGTCGACTCACGCAAGGCGGGCCGCGGCGACATCTTCGTCGCGTTGCGGGGTGAACACGTCGATGGCCACAACTACGTGGCGCACGCGGCCGAGCGCGGGGCGACGGGCGCGATCGTCGAGCGGCCCGTCGAGGCCGATATCGCGCAGTACGTCGTGCCGCACACGCTGACGGCACTGCAGGATCTGGCCCGCCTGCGCCGCAGGACGCGCAGCAAGCTGAAGGTCGTCGCCGTCACCGGCAGCGTCGGCAAGACGACGACGAAGGAACTGACCGCGGCTGTGCTGAACGTCAGCTATCACGTGCTGAAGAACGAGGGCAACCTCAACAGCGAGATCGGCCTTCCGCTGGTGCTGCTCGAGGCGACGACGCGGCATCGCCGCGCGGTGCTGGAGATGGGCATGTGGGCGCGCGGCGAGATCGCGCTGCTGTGCGACATCGCCCAGCCGGAAGTCGGCATCATCACGAACATCGGTCCGTCCCACATGGAGCGGCTCGGGAGCATCGAGGCAATTGCCGACGCGAAGGCCGAACTCATCGAAGCGCTGCCGCCGGACGGCGTCGCGATACTCAACGCCGACGACGCGCGCGTGGCCGCCATGGCTGAGCGCACGAGCGCCAACGTCATCACGTACGGGCTGTCGAACGAAGCGGACGTCCGGGCCGAAGCTATCGACAGCCGCGGGCTCGCTGGTGTGCGTTTCACGCTTGTGCATGACGGCGAGCGGGCCTCCGTCTACTCACGCCTCCCGGGCCGCGCGATGGTGCACAACGCGCTCGCGGCGGCCGCCGCGGGTCTCGTCGACGGCATCGCGCTCGCGGACATCGCGGAGGCGCTTACCGAAGCACAGATCCCGACGCGGCTGGTCGCCCACCGCGCCGTCAACGGCTCAACGATTATCGACGACACGTACAACGCCAGCCCCGATTCGATGCGCGCCGCGCTCGATCTGCTGGGCGAAATACCGGGGCGCAAGTTTGCGGTGCTCGGCGACATGCGCGAACTGGGCGGCGCCGCGCACGACGGCCATATTCAGGTCGGGCGCCGCGCTGCGGAGGTCGCGGACGTCATCTACGCCGTCGGCGACCTGGGGCGGTGGATCGGCGACGCCGCGTTCCAGGCTGGACATCGCGACGTGCACATCGTCATGGACAAGTCCGAGATCGCGCCGGCGCTGCTGCCGCAACTCGCGTCCGGCGACGTGGTGCTCGTGAAGGGTTCGCGGGCACTCGCGCTTGAGACCGTCGTCGAGGCGCTGGAGGAGAAGGCATGACGTACGCCTTGCTGGCCGGCTGCATCGCCGCGGTCGCGTCGGCGGTTGCCGGCGCGCCGCTGGTCGCGTTTCTGCGCGCGCGCAAGCTCGGCAAAGCGATCAGCAGCGACGGCCCAGAGTCGCACCTGTCGAAGGCCGGCACGCCGACGATGGGCGGCCTGCTGATCGTCGGCGTCGCGATCGCCGGCGGCCTGATCGCCGGCGTGACGAACGACCGCGACGTGCTGCTGCCGATCGCCGTCGCCGGCGTCATGTGCGCCATCGGCTGGTACGACGACCTGGGCACGCTCATCGACCGCGAGAAGCGCGAGGCGCACGACCGTTCCGGCATGATCATCAAGCTCGTCGGCTTCACCGCGGTCGCGGCGGTCGCCGCGTGGATCCTGTACGACCGCATCGACGCGCCGCGGCTGCTCGTGCCGCACTCCGGCGCCTACGACATCGGCATCGTGTACGTGCCGATCGCGATCTTCGTGATCATCGCCACGACGAGCGCCGTCGGCGTGACCGACGGCATCGACATGCTGGCCGGCAGCACCACGGCAATCGCGTTCGCGGCGTTCGGCGCGATCGCGCTGATGCAGGACCAGACGGGACTGGCGGCGTTCTGCTTCGTGACGGTGGGCGCGCTGCTGGGGTTCCTGTGGTGGAACGCCTATCCGGCGCGCGTCTTCATGGGCGATACCGGATCGCTGCCGCTCGGCGCCACGCTCGCCGTCGTCGCGCTGATGACAGGCTGGTGGCTGCTCGTGCCGCTTA
Source organism: Chloroflexota bacterium (assembly GCA_038066315.1). Classification (GTDB taxonomy): domain Bacteria; phylum Chloroflexota; class Dehalococcoidia; order DSTF01; family JACRBR01; genus JANXYW01. The sequence goes on from JBBTPG010000125.1 coordinate 11,916, forward strand.
TCGGCGTCGTGTTCCTGATCGAGATCGCGTCGGACGTGATCCAGATCGGCTACTTCCGGCTGAGCGGCGGTAAGCGCGTGTTCCGCATGGCGCCAATCCACCACCACTTCGAGAAGCTCGGCTGGCACGAGACGACCGTGACGGCTCGCTTCGCGGTGGCCGGCGTGGTCGGCGCGCTGGCGGGCGTAGCGCTTGCCGCATGGTGATCAGCATGCTCCTCCAAGCTGCCTTTACGCTGCGATTCTTCTCCTGGGCGGATCAACCCGAAGCTCTTGACAAGGAATTGATAACGTGATATGACAGGTGAACGAGACTTCCTGGTGGGGAAACGGGTGACCGTTATCGGTCTCGGTATCGAAGGCGTGGATGTGGCGCGGTACGCGGCAACGCACGGCGCAATCGTCACGGTTTCCGATTCCAAATCTCCCGCGGCCCTCACCGAGCGCCTGACGCAGCTTGAGGGCCTACCTATCGAATACGCACTCGGCCAGCCCCAGCGCATCGAGGACATCGCCAGCAGCGATCTCATCTTCGTCTCCCAGTCCGTACCCCTGACGCTCCCCGCCATCGCGGCAGCCCGCGAGCGAGGCGTACCCCTCAGCTCGATGACCCGCTACTTCCTGGAGCACTGCCCGGGGCCGACGATCGGCATCACGGGCAGCAGCGGCAAGACGACGACCACGAGCCTGGTCGCCGCGATGATGGCAAGCAGCGGCCGCCCGTATCGTGTCGGCGGCAACATCGGCAACGGCCTGCTCGGCCTGCTCGACGGCATCGACGAGCGCACCTGGACCGTGATGGAGATCAGCCACACACAGCTACAGCTCGCCGACCGCAGTCCGCACGTCGCGGCCGTGCTGAACGTGACGCCGAATCACCTGGACCAGTTCTCGTGGGAGGCTTATGTCGCGCTGAAGCAGAATCTGGTGCGCTACCAGACCGCGGACGATTATGTCGTGCTGAACCTCGACGACGCCATCAGCGCGGCGATGACCGACCTGACGCCCGCGCAGCCATCGTTCTTCACGCTCGGCGAGGCCGTGCCCGGGAACGGCGCCTTCGTCCGAGACCGCGCCGTCTTCCTGCGCCGCGACAGCATCGAATCGATGGTGCTGCCGGTCGACGAGATCCCGCTGCGCGGCATGCACAACGTCGCAAACGTGCTCGCCGCGACGGCCATCGCAGCGGCGGCGGGCGTTCCCATCGATGCGATCGCGCAGGCCATCCGAACGTTCGAGGCCGTGCCGCACCGGCTGGAGATCGTGGGCGAGATCGATGGCGTGCGTTACGTCAACGACAGCATCGCTTCTACGCCGGAGCGCGCGCTCGCGGGCATCCGCTCGTTCGACGAGCCGATCGTGCTGCTGCTGGGCGGCAAGGACAAGAACCTGCCGAAGGACGAGCTGGCGCAGGAAGCGCTGAGGCGGTGCCCCGGCATCGTCTTCTTCGGCGCCGACGGCCCCCTGCTCGAAGCCGCTGTCGAGGCGAACGCCGCGTTCGTGTCGCAAGAGGAGCGCCCGCAGACTCTGCGCGTCGAGACGCTGGCGGACGCGGTGCGCGAGGCGCGCGGCATGGCCGGCGCCGGCGACGTCGTGCTGCTCTCTCCCGCCTGCACGAGCTTCGACGCCTACGCCAACTTCGAGGAGCGCGGCGAAGAGTTCCGCCGCCTCGTGCGAGAGATGGCCGAGGGGGGGCGCTGATGGGCATCACGGCGCACCCCTCCCGCCTGCGGACGAGCAGCCCCGACTACGTCATCATGGCTGCGGTCAGCGTGCTCGTCGTCCTGGGTGTCGTCGCGGTCTACAGCTCCAGCTTCGCGCTGGGGCTGCTGGAGTTCGGCGACGCCAACTACTTCCTGCTGCGCCAGGTGATGTTCGCGATCTCCGGCGCGGTGGCGATGTGGCTGCTGATGAAGAGCGACTATCGCCAGCTCCGCGTCATCAGCCCGCTGCTGATGCTCGGCGCGTTGCTGAGCCTGGCAGCCGTGCTCGTGCCGGGCGTCGGCCTGGAGAGCAACGGGGCGACGCGCTGGATCCGGATTGGCGGCCCGATGCCGCCGGTCCAACCGAGCGAGTTCGCGAAGCTCGCGCTGATCATCTACGTCTCGGCGTGGCTCGCGGGCCGCGGCGAGAACGTGAAGGAGCTCTGGACCGGCTTCCTGCCGTTCGTCGTGCTCGTCGGCATCGCCGCGGGCCTGATCATGCTCGAGCCCGACCTCGGCACGACGATCGTCGTGGTGCTGACGACGGGCACGCTGGTGTTCGTTGCGGGCGCGTCGCTCACGCACCTCGCTGCGTTCGGCAGCGTCGCAAGCATTGTGGCGTCGATGCTGATCGTCACGGGTGGCTATCGTGCGGACCGCATCTTCGCCTTCATCAGCGCTGAGGACGACCCGAGCGGCCGCGGCTTCCAAACGCTGCAGCTGCTGATCGCACTGGGCAGCGGCGGCGTGCATGGGCTGGGGCTGGGCGCAAGCCGCCAGAAGTTCTTCTACGTGCCCGGCGCACACACCGACGGCATCTTCGCGATCATCGGCGAAGAGCTCGGCTTCATCGGCTGCGCGGTCGTGCTCCTGTTGTTCGCGCTGCTCATGATCCGGGGCTTCCGCGTCATTTTTCGCGCGCGCGACGACTTCGGATCGCTGCTGGCGGTCGGCATCGTGTCGTGGATCGGGTTCCAGACGCTGATCAACATCGGCGGCATCACGCGCACGCTGCCGCTGACCGGCATCCCACTGCCGTTCCTGAGCTACGGCGGTTCGGCGCTGGTGGCGATGCTCGCGGGCGTGGGCATCCTGCTGAGCGTGTCGCGCTTCGGCGTCGACGCGAAGTCGGTCGGACAGAAGCCGCAGGCGGTGGATGGCTCCGACAAGATCGTGCGGACGACGCGCAAGGCGTCGAGTGCGAAGCGCCGCGGCGACGGGCGGAGCTGGCCGGACCGCACAGCGGACCGGAAGGGAGCGCGGTGAGGGTGATACTCGCGGGCGGCGGCACCGGCGGTCACGTGTACCCGGGCCTCTGCGTCGCTCGCGCACTGGAGTCCGAGATGCAAGCCGCAGGTGGATCGCTCGACATGCTGTACGTCGGCATCCACGGCCGCGTCGACGAGACGATCGTGCCGGCTGAGGGCATCGCGTTCCGCGCGATCTCCGCGGGCGCGCTGCGCGTGTCGTCGCCGCCGACGTTCGCGCGCAACCTGCTGCGGCTCGCGTGGGGCGTCGCGCAGTCGACGTGGATCCTGCTCCGCTTCAAGCCGGACGCCGTATTCGCAACAGGCGGTTACGCCAGCGTGCCCGTCGGCATCGCGGCGCGGCTGCTGCGGCGCCCCCTCATCGTCTACCTGCCCGACGTGACGCCGGGGTGGGCGGTGCGCCTGCTCTCGCGCCTGGCGACGAAGATGACGACGACGTCCGCACGCGCGCTGGCGTACCTGCCGGCGAAGAAGACGACGGTCGTCGGTTACCCGGTGCGCGACGAGTTCTGGACGCTCGACCGCGCCGCGGCGCGCGCGCGCCTCGGCCTGCCGCTCGATGCGACGGTGGTGCTGGTAACGGCGGGCAGCCTGGGCGCGCGGCGGATCAACGACGCGATCTGGCCCGCGCTGCCGCGACTGCTCGAACGCTGCCACGTGCTGCACGTCACAGGCGCGGCGGACGAAGCGGCGGCGAGCGAGCAGCGCTCGCGGCTGACGCCGGAGCAGCAGGCGCGGTACCACGTCCGCGGCTACATGACCGACATGCCCGCCGCGCTGATCGCGGCCGATCTCGTCGTCGCCCGATCTGGCGCATCGACGCTCGGCGAGCTGCCGGCGGCGGGTGCGCCCAGTGTGCTGATCCCGGGCGAGTACGAAGGGTGGTCGCAGGCACCGAACGCGGAGTTCATGCAAGCGGAGGGCGCGGCCGTGATGCTGCGCAACAGCGAGCTCGAGCGGCTGGCGGCGACGGTGCTCGATCTGCTGGCCGACGACGCGCGCCTCGCGAGCATGCGCGCGGCAGCGAGGCGGCTGGCGCGGCCCGGCGCCGCGCGCGAGCTGGCGCACGTGTTGATGGAGGCGGCGGCGTGAAGGCAGCGAACGTGCCCGAGCGCGTACATCTGGTCGGCATCGGCGGCGCGCACATGTCGGCGATCGCGCAGATCCTGCACGCGTGGGGGCACGCCGTCAGCGGTTCCGACCAGCGGGCGAGCGCGATGACGGAGAAGCTCGCGGGTCTCGGTGTGCGCGTTGCTATCGGCCATGCGGCCGGGAACGTCGGCGACGCGCAGCTCGTCGTGACGACGTCGGCAGCGCAGGGCGACAACCCGGAGATCGTGGAGGCGCAGCGACGCGGCATCCCGGTGATCAAGCGCGCCGAGATGGTGGCGCGGCTGATGGAGGGGCGATACAGCATCGCCGTCGCGGGCACGCACGGGAAGACGACGACGAGCGGCTTGATCGCGCACATGCTCGTCGAAGCGAAGCTGGACCCGACGTACCTGATCGGCGGCGAGGTGCGCAGCCTGGGCACGAACGCGGCGCCCGGCGAGGGCAAGTACATCGTCGTCGAGGCGGACGAGTACGACCGTGCGTTCCTCAGCTACACGCCGGACATCGCGGTGGTCACGAACATCGAGCCGGACCACCTGGACATCTACGGCACCGTCGAAGAGATGACCGCGGCGTTCGCGCAGTTCATGGCGAGCGCGCCGATCGACGGCCACGTCATCGCCTGCGCCGACAGCCCGCGCGTGCGGCAGACGGTCGCGGCGGGCGGCATCGAGGCGCGCGACGTCCAGACGTACGCCGTCGACGGCCCGGCGGACTGGCGCGCCAGCGGCGTCACGCAGCACGAGAGCGGCCAGAGCTTCGACGTGGGCCGGGACGGCCGCCCGTTCGGCACGTTCACGATCGGGCTGCCCGGGCGCCACAACGTCAGCAACGCGCTCGCCGGCATCGCCGCCGGCAGCACGATCGGCATCGAGACGGCCGTGATGCAGGCGGCGCTGGCGTCGTACCGCGGCGCGCAGCGGCGGTTCGAATACGTCGGCGAGGCGGCGGGCGCGGCGGTCATGGACGACTACGCGCACCACCCGACCGAAGTGCGCGTAGGTACGATCGCGGCGGCGCGCGAGCGCTTCCCCGGCCGGCGCCTCGTGGTGTTGTTCCAGCCGCACACGTACACACGCACGGCGTACCTGATCGACGAGTGGAGGACCTGCTTCGAGGGCGCCGACGTGCTCTTCATCACACACACCTACGCCGCGCGTGAGAGCGAGGACGCGGGGCTGAGCGGCGCGGATCTCGCGGCGGCAGTCACGTCGCCGCAGGCGATCTATGTCGATGCGTTCGACGACGCGGCGGACCGCATCGCCGCGGAGCTGCGCGAGGGCGACGTGTTCTTCACCGTCGGCGCGGGCGATGTCGATAGCGTCGGGCCGATGGTGCTGGAGCGGCTGCGGAGGCGATGACGCTGGTGACGCAGGACGCAGTGCGCGCAAAGCCTACGGCCCGTAGGGACCGCGCGGAGGGTATGGACGAACGCTTGATCGAGCAACTGCGGACCATCGCGCCTGTGAAGACGGGCGAACCGTTGTCGCGTCACACGACGTTCGGCATCGGCGGCCCCGCCGACGTGTTCGTCACCGTCCGCAACGCGGCGGAACTGGCACGCGCGGTGATCGTCGCGCGCGAGTTCGCGGCGCCCGTCTTCATCCTCGGCGCCGGCAGCAACATCCTCGCCGGCGACCGCGGCATTCGCGGCGTCGTCATCGACAACCAGGCGAAGGCGATCGAAGGACCGGCGCTTACTGACGGCACCTACGTGGTCCGCGCGGAGTCGGGCGCGCCGTTCGCCTCGCTGGCGCGCAACCTCGCGCGCGACGGCTACGGCGGCATCGAGTGGGCAGCGGGCATTCCCGGCACACTGGGCGGCGCGGTCGTCTACAACGCCGGCGCTTACGACGGCTGCCTCGCCGACGTGCTGCGCTCGGTGACGATGCTCAACGGCAACAACGCGACGAAGACGGTGCCGGCGGCCGGCCTCGGCCTCGCCTATCGGACGAGCAGCATCCTGCGCGGCGAGTGCCCCGGCTGCATCGTGCTGTCGGTCGAGATCGCCGTCACGCGCCGCGACAGCGCGGCGCTGATGCGCCGCATCGCCGAGCTCGACGAGCAGCGCCTCGGCGCGCAGCCGCGCGGGCGGAACTCCGGCAGCACGTTCAAGAACCCGCCGGGCGACCACGCGTGGCGGCTGATCGACGCGGTTGGCCTGCGCGGCCACCGCATCGGCGATGCGCGCATCTCCGAGAAGCACTCGAACTTCATCGAGAACCTGGGCGCGGCGCGCGCGGCCGACGTAGCGGCGCTGATGCGCGAGGCACAGCGGCGCGTGAAGGAGCAGTTCGGCATCGACCTGCGGAATGAGGTCGAGCTGGTGGGAGAGGGCTTCGAATGACAGCGAAGCTGCGTCTCGGCGTCGTCTTCGGCGGGCAGTCGGTCGAGCACGAGGTGTCCGTCGTCTCGGCGATGGAGCTGCTGCAGGCGGCGGACCCCGCGCGCTTCGAGACGGTGCCGTTCGGCGTGACACGCGGCGGCCGCTGGCTGACGCCGGCGGAGACGCGCGCGCAGCTTGATCGCCCCGACGCGCCCTTCCAGAAGCGCATGGAGGCCGACGTGCCGCCGCTGCTCGAACGCGGCGACGTGCTCGGCGCGCTGCGGCGGGTCGACGCGGTGTTCCCGCTGGTACACGGCGTTCACGGCGAGGACGGCACGCTGCAGGGCATGCTGGAGATGTTTGGCATCCCGTATGCCGGCTGCGGCGTCGCGGCGAGCGCGATCGGTATGGACAAGGCGCTGCAGAAGGAGCTGTTCGTCCGCGCGGGCCTCAACGTCGCGCGCCACATGACGCTGCTCGAACGCGACTGGGACGCGGATCGCGACGCCGTCGCGCGGGACATCGAAGCCACGCTCGGCTACCCGGCGTTCGTGAAGCCATCGAATGGCGGCAGCAGCCTCGGCGTCAGCAAGGTGCTCTCGCGCGAGGATCTTGGCGACGCGATGCGCGCGGCGTTCGGCATGGACCGCAAGGTGCTCGTAGAAGAGGCGGTCGACGTGCGCGAAGTGGAGTGTGGCGTGTTGGGCAACGAGACGCCGGAGACTTCGCCGATCGGCGAGATCGTGACGAGCGGGGAGTTCTACGATTACAGCGCGAAGTATCTCGACGACAGCGCGAGCATCGTCGCGCCCGCCGAGCTCCCGGAAGGCGTCGCGGCGCAGCTGCAGAGGGACGCCGTCCGCGCGTTCGAGGCGATCGACGGTTGCGGGTTCGCGCGCGTCGACTTCTTCCTGACGCCCGAGGGCAAGCCGCTGATCAACGAGATCAACACGCTGCCCGGCTTCCGGCCGGTCAGCATGTTCCCGCTGCTCTGGGCGAAGGCGGGCATCGCCTACCGCGAGCTGATCAGCCGCATCATCGACCTGGCGCTTGAGCGCTTCGCACGGGAGCGGGCGCGAGGACGAACGAGCGAGGGGGGCGCGGATGCCTGAGGCACGGACGCCCGGCAAGTGGCCGTACCGCGCGGCGAAGCCCGGCCGCAGGCGGCGCGTCATCAAGGCCCGCGAGCCGCATCAGCAGGGCGTGCAACGGCGCGAGAAGGCGGCGCCACCGCGCGCCGTGATCACGCCGGCGCAGGCGCGCATGATCGTGCTGGCCGCGATGGTCGCGGCGATCGTCGCCGCTGGCTGGTGGGCGTACCACTCGCCGTGGCTGACGGTGCAGAAGGTGACGGTGAACGGCACGGTGACGCTGACGCCCGAGCAGGTACGCGCGGCCGCGGGGCTCGACGGCCAGAGCGCGTTCGCGCTGGACGTCGACGGCGCGCGGGCGCGCATCGCGGCGCTGCCGAAGGTGCGCGGCGTCAGGGTGACGAAGCACGGCTGGAACGCCGTGCAGATCGACGTCGACGAGCGCACGGCGTGGGGCTCGTGGCAGATCAACGACGTCAACGTGCCGATCGACATCGACGGCTACGTGCTCGCCGGGCTGCCCGCGCCCGACGGCTCGCCGGTGATCGTCGAGATCGAGCCGCAGCGCGTGATCAACGTGGGCGACCGCCTCGACGCGGGCGCGGTGCAACTCGCGTCGCGGCTGGTGCGCGAAACGAACACGGCGTTAGGGCGGACGGTGATGGCGCTGGTGTATCGCCAGAACGCCGGACTGACGGCGGTGCTCTCGGGCTCCGAGACCGACGACAAGCCGCTGTGGGTGACATTCGGCGACTCGCGCGACTACGACTACAAGATCGCCGCGCTGTACGTGCTCATCGAGCAGGCGCGGCAGTCCGATTTGAGCCTGAACGCCGTCGACCTGCGCTTCGGCGACAGGCTGACGTTTCAGTGAGCGAGGGAGGGTCTATGCGCCCGCAGCACCGTAGCCGGCGACGACCAGGGAGGCAGCCATGACCCGCGGAGGAACATTCGCTTCGATCGATATCGGCACGACGAAGATCTGCACCGTCGTCGGCGAGATCGCCAACGAGAACGACATGCGCATCCTGGGCGTCGGCATCGCGCCGTCGGCCGGGCTGTCGCGCGGCATGGTCGAGAACATCCGCGACGCGACCGACGCCATCAAGACGTCGATCGACAAGGCGGAGAAGTCGAGCGGGACGCGCATCCTCTCGGCGCACGTGGGCGTGGCCGGGCAGCACATCGCCTGCCTGAACAACCGGGGCATCATCGCGATCCCCGACCGCACGCGGCCGATCATGCCGGACGACGTCACGCGCGTGCTCGACGGCGCGCGCGTCGTGAGCATCCCGACGAACCGCGAGATCATCCACGTCATCCCGCGGTACTACGTCGTCGACGGGCAGGACCACATCTCCGATCCGGTCGGCATGTACGGCACGCGCCTGGACGTCGAGACGCACATCGTCACTGGCATCGACAGCGCGATCCAGAACCTGACGAAGTGCGTCGAGAACGTCGGGGTGCAGGTGGACGGGCTGATCCTGGAGCCGCTGGCGAGCGCGGAGGCGGTGCTGGACCAGGAGGAGAAGGAGCAGGGCGTGGTCCTCGTCGACATCGGCGGCGGCACGACGGACATCGCGCTCTTCCTGGAGGGCAGCGTGTACCACACGGCGGTGCTGCCGGTCGGCGGCAATCACGTGACGCGGGACATCGTCGTCGGGCTGCGCGCGCCGTACCAGGCGGCGGAGGACGCGAAGCGGAAGTGGGGGCACGCGATCCCGAGCATGGTGGATGCGCGCGAAGAGATCACGATCGAGGCGTTCGGCTCCGAGGGCTCGAAGACGGAGTTGCGGCGCCGCCTGTGCGAGATCGTGCAGGCGCGCAACGAGGAGATCCTGGAGATGGTGACGGCCGACGTGAAGCGCGCCGTACACGACGACGTGATCTCCGCCGGCATCGTCATCACGGGCGGTGGCGCAAAGCTCTCCGGCATCGACCTGCTGGCGGAGCAGGTGACCGGCTGGCCGGCGCGCGTCGGCATGCCGCGCAACCTGCACGGGCTGACGGACCTGCTGATCGACCCGGCGTATGCGACGAGCGTTGGGCTGCTGCAGTGGGCCGTGAATGAGGCGGAGGCAAGCTCGTGGCACCGCGCGCCAAAGGCATCGCTGGACCTGAGCGGCGTCTGGCGCCGCCTGGGCAACTGGGCGCGGGTGCTGCTGCCGGAGTAGTGGCTAGTGGTTAGTGGTTAGTGATCTAGGACGGACGACCGGCGACGGACACCTGACAACGGAGTGCAAGGAGGCGGGATGGCAGGATTCGGTGACGACATGATGACGGGCGGCGAGGACGCGCGGAACCCCGCGAAACCGACCCGCCAACGAACAACGACCAAGGGCCAACCACTCCGTTACGCGCAGGTGGCGATGTTTGAAGAGGAGCTGAACGAGCTGCGGCAAGAGGAACAGCGAAGGGAGTCTACGATGAGCAGAGCATATTCAGACGGGTTGCCGCCCATCAAGGTCGTGGGTGTCGGCGGTGGTGGCTGTAACGCCGTCAACCGCATGATTGCGGAGCAGATCCCGGGCGTGCAGTTCGTGGCCGTCAACACGGATGCGCAGGCGCTGCAGCACTCTTCGGCCGAGGTGAAGATCCGGGTTGGAGACAAGCTGACGAAGGGGCTCGGCGTCGGCGGGGATCCCGCGCGCGGCCAGCGCGCCGCGGAGGAGAGCCGCGACGAGCTGCTGGAGGCTGTGCGCGGCTGCGAGATGGTGTTCGTCACGGCGGGCATGGGCGGCGGCACCGGCACCGGAGCAGCGCCCATGGTCGCCGAGGTCGCGAAGGAGGCCGGCGCGCTCACGATCGGCGTCGTCACCAAGCCGTTCAGCTTCGAGGGCGCCAAGCGCCGCGAGCAGGCCGAAGAGGGCATCCAGCGCCTGCAGGACAAGGTCGATACGCTCATCGTCATCCCGAACGACCGGCTGCTGGAGATCTGCGACGAGAAGTCGAGCATCGAGGACGCGTTCCGCACGGCGGACGACGTGCTGCTGCAGGGGATCCGCGGCATCAGCGAGATCATCACGCTGCCCGGCGAGATCAACCTCGATTTCGCGGACGTGCGGAAGATCATGTCGGAGGCAGGGCCGGCGCTGATGGCGATCGGCCGCGGTTCGGGCGTGAACCGCGCCGAGGACGCGGCGCGGATGGCGATTTCGAGCCCGCTGCTCGAAGTCTCGATCGATGGCGCGAAGGGCGTGCTCTACAACATCACCGGCGGCAAGAACCTGGGCTTGCACGAGATCAACGCGGCGGCGCAGATCATCGCCGACGTCGTGAGCCCGGACGCGGAGATCATCTTCGGCACGGCGGTCGACCCGCACATGGGCGACGAGGTGCAGATCACGTTGATCGCGACGGGCTTCGCGCGGCCGGTCGCGGTGAACCCGATCCCCCAGCAGTACCGGCGCGAGACGCCCGACGACGACCGGTCGGGCGACCCGCAGCCGCTCGAAGCGGTCCGCGCCGCGGCGGCGGCGGCGCCGGACCCGAATGACACCGAGTTGCCGACGTTCCTGCGCCGCACGGTCGCGGCGCGATAAGGGAGCGTCTGGAGGAGTGAGGAAAGGAGGAGCCTGTCTAGCCAGCGTTGTCCCGGGGCAGAGGTGCTCCGGGAACTTTCCCCCACCAGGGAAAGCAAGGGCCGTGAGCGACGGAATTGGGAGATGACGCCGCTCACGGCCTACCCACCTCTCCGCGACGATCGAGCCGATGGCCGAACGCTGCGCCCATCCCGGGACCGCGCGGACTGAAGTCCACGCTACGGCGTGATGGCGCGGACGGCCGACCCTGCGACGACTGACTCCGCGGAGCGCCGGAGAGAAAAAAGAGTAGCCCGACCCGGTGAGGTGATACGGGCAGGTACCACAGAACCGGGAGCCTGGGCTACTTCACGATATTGTACAGCGGCGCGCCCAGGATTTCCATAACCTCTCCGCGTCGTCGTTACGGCAAGCGTGGCGGGTTGCCCGCCGGCCTGGCGCCGACGCGAGTGCGCGGGGTTTGACGGCTCCCTTTCGCTTTGCGGCAATGCCTGTCGCGCCGGTGTCGTTATGTCTGCTCGGCACTTTTCGCTGCGGCTCGCGCGACCCGGACGGAGCTGGAGCAGCGCCGCTACTGGCGGCTCTCGGTCGTTATGTCTGCTCGGCACTTTTCTCCACAGCTCGCTCCTGGCTCGTTATGTCTGCTCGGCACGTTCGTCACCGCTCGGGCGGCAATGCGCCGCGCCATGGGCGCTGCCCTCTCCCTCTCTCATGGACATATCAGGGTCGGGGGCTGATCTCCAACCGGCTGCTGGCACTGACCAGGGGCTGGCTTGGAATAGGGGCGCTGGAACACTCGCCTTGATCCTCGCCGCAGCCTACCGCGCGGGGTTCTGCATGTTCCCGCACATCCGTCGGGGCGGAACTGAAGTTCCGCGGCTACGTTGTCGGCGCGCCCGCTCCAGCCTGTGCGGCGGCGTGCGGCGCCTTCGGCGGCCTCACAGCCGGGACGGCTGTCTCCTTCGGCGACTCTCCGAGTACCACATCATCGGCTCACAGCCGGAGGCGGCACTGCGTTATGACAACTCCGTGGGCTGTCTTTGTGCCAGCTGCGGTGAACAAACCCCCAGATATTGTGCCCGCGCGGGCATTTCCCCGTTGACAAGTACCAGATGTGGTGTTACTCTCGCGCTTGTCGCTTGAGACGATCGGCGGCGTGGAGGGCACACCGGGCTATGCGCTGTCCTTTCTGCGGTTACCACGACTCGAAGGTCGTCGACTCGCGCGATGTCGACGACACGATTCGGCGCCGCCGCGAGTGTCTGAATCCCGACTGCGCGAGCCGCTTCACGACGCACGAGCGGGTGCTGGCTGTGGCTCTGTATGTCGTGAAGAAGGACGGGCGCCGCGAGGAATTCTCGCGGGAGAAGCTGCTGGGCGGGCTGCGCAAGGCGTGCGAGAAGCGCCCGCTGGCCGCCGGCGCGGTCGAGGCGCTGGCCGCCGGCATCGAGTCGCTGCTCTACCAGACGAATGTGCCCGAAATCGCGTCGACCACGATCGGCGAGCTGGTGATGGAGCGGCTCCACACGCTCGACCCGATCGCGTACGTGCGCTTCGCCAGCGTCTACCGGCAATTCGCCGACCTGGCAGCGCTCCAGGAGGAACTCGCATCGTTGGCGTCCGGCTCGCGGCCCGCGGAAGCGCAGCTGCCGTTTCTGGACCCCGAGTTCTCTCCGCCCTCTCTTCGGCTGCGACCGGCCGCACCGATTGTACGAACCCGTACCCGCCGCCCGGTGCGGCCGGTGCAGACTCCTGTCCCGCTCGGGGATACGGCGGCTGCACCGCGGGAGCAGACGAAGAGACGGAAGGCACGCTAGCGCCGGGCGAG
>JBBTPG010000125.1:24888-32121 GCA_038066315.1 Chloroflexota bacterium
ACTTCATGGATGAAGTCGTGACCGGGTTCCGGCGGCGTCTCGCCCTGCTGCCCGACGGCGGCGACCGGCGTGCGATCGAGGATGGCATCGCGCTGCTGACGAACTGCCTGCGCGGCGGCATGGATGAAGCGCGGCTCGAGATGCTGCTCTCGACGCTGCGCGCGGGGCGCTCGCCGGCCGGTCAGGTTGTGTTGAAGCCGGAAGCGATCGCGCGTGAGCTGACGCGCCGCTGGCAGGAGTATCGGGCAGGAGTCGCGGTCGCGGCTCGGAATTAGGAAACGCAGCGACGCCGCACGGGTCGCACAGGCGGCCGGTGCGGCGTCGATCGTTATGCGGAGCGTGGGGTTAGCGCTTCGAGAGGTGGGATGACAGTAGTTGCAGCGGCCACGGTTCTCGATCAGGCTGTCGCTGAGATCAGCGCGGATGCGTTCGCGTTTCTCTGCGCCGTCCACAACAGCGAGATCGAGCACGTGCAACGACAGGCCGACGCCCACCTGCACCGGCTGCGGGAGTTCACACGCGCCACGGGTGCGCCGCTCGACGAACTGCCCGCGTACCACGCGCACATCACGAGCTGGCGGGCGGTCGCGCGGCTCGCGGGCGCAACTATCGATAGGCGATCACAGGCAGGCTAGACAAGGAAAGGAATCCCGCGATCATGGTGCTCCAGGCCGAGCCGGACGTCCGCAGAACACTTACGAGCACTGCCTTCACCGTCGAGCGCTTCTTCACGCGCACCGGTGAGGATCCGTACGACGCGCTGGCGTGGGAGCGGCGCACCGCCGTCATCGCCGACGAGAACGGCAACGCGTTCTTCGAGCAGAAGGATGTGGAGATCCCGGCGACGTGGTCGCAGACGGCGACGAACGTCGTGGTCTCGAAGTACTTCCGCGGGCCGCTGGGCAGCGAGCGGCGCGAGCGCAGCGTGCGCCAGCTGATCGGCCGCGTGGCGGGGACGATCACGGACTGGGGCATCAAAGACAACTACTTCAACGACACCGCGGAGGCGCAGACGTTTCACGACGAACTGACGCACCTGCTGCTCAACCAGCGGATGGCGTTCAACAGCCCGGTCTGGTTCAACGTCGGCGTCGAAGAGAAGCCGCAGTGCTCGGCGTGCTTCATCCTCTCGGTCGAGGACACGATGGAGTCGATCCTCGACTGGTGCAAGACGGAGGGCATGATCTTCAAGGGGGGCTCCGGGTCGGGCATCAACCTTTCGCCGATCCGCTCGAGCCAGGAGCAGCTTTCGGCGGGCGGGCAGGCTTCGGGGCCGATCAGCTTCATGCGAGGCGCCGACAGCATCGCCGGCTCCATCAAGTCCGGGGGCAAGACGCGCCGGGCGGCGAAGATGGTCGTGTTGAACGTGGACCACGGCGATATTGAGGAGTTCATCGACTGCAAGGTGAACGAAGAACGCAAGGCGTACGCCCTGGGCCAGGCGGGCTGGGATATGTCGCTGAACGGCGACGCGTGGTCGTCGGTGCAGTTCCAGAACGCCAACAACTCCGTGCGGGTGACCGACGAGTTCATGCACGCGGCCGCCAAAGGCGACGACTGGACGCTGCACAGCACGGTGGGCGGGGCGCCGATGAAGACGGTGAACGCGCGCGAGCTGTTGCAGCAGATGGCGGCGGCGGCGTGGGCGTGCGGCGACCCGGGCATGCAGTACGACACAACGATCAATGACTGGCACACGTGCGCGAACACGGCGCGCATCAACGCGAGCAACCCATGCTCGGAGTACATGCACGTCGACAACTCCGCCTGCAACCTGGCGTCGCTCAACCTGATGAAGTTCATCGATGAGCGCGGGACGTTCGACATCGAGGCGTTCCGGCGCGCGGTGACGGTGACGATCTGGGCGCAAGAGATCATCGTCGGCAACTCGAGTTACCCGACGGCGAAGATCGCAGCGAACGCGGAGGCGATGCGACAGCTCGGTCTCGGCTACGCGAACCTCGGCGCGCTGTTGATGTCGCTGGGTCTTCCGTACGACTCCGACGAAGGACGCGCGTACGCCGGCGCGATCACCGCGATGATGACGGGGCAGGCGTACGCGACGTCGGCGGCGATCGCGCAGCGCGTCGGACCGTTCAGCGCATTTCATGAAAATCGCGAGCCGATGTTGCGTGTTGTTGCGAAACATCGTGACGCATCGCGTACAATAGATGCAGCACTTGCGCCGAACGACCTGGTCGACGCAGCGCACGGTGCATGGGATGATGCGTTGGAGTTGGGACAGAAGTTTGGTTATCGAAACGCGCAGGCAACAGTGCTCGCACCAACGGGGACGATCGCGTTCATGATGGACTGCGACACGACGGGCGTTGAGCCGGACATCGCGCTGGTGAAATACAAGAAGCTCGTCGGCGGCGGGATGATGAAGATCGTCAATCAGACGGTGCCGCGGGCGTTGAGGCGCCTGGGCTACGCGCCCGCGGAGATCGAAGCGATCGTCCGCCACATCGACGACACGGGCACCATCGAAGGCGCGCCCGCGCTGCGCGGCGAACACCTCGCGGTCTTCGACTGCGCGTTCAAGCCGGAGAACGGCCAGCGGTCAATCCACCACATGGGCCACATCAAGATGATGGGGGCCGCGCAGCCGTTTATCTCGGGCGCCATCTCGAAGACGGTGAATCTCCCTAACGAGGCAACGATCGAAGATGTCGCCAGCACCTATGTGGAAGCATGGCGGCACGGCGTCAAGGCGATCGCCATCTACCGGGACGGCTCCAAGACGGTGCAGCCGCTCTCGACCTCGAAGAGCCCGGGAGCGGCCTCCGAGGAGGCCACTGTGGAGCAGCGGCCGATCCGCCGCAAGATGAGCGACACGCGCAATTCCATCACGCACAAGTTCTGCATCGAAGACCACGACGGCTACATCACGGTGGGGCTGTACGACGACGGCACGCCGGGCGAGATCTTCCTCTCGATGGCCAAGCAGGGATCGACGGTGAGCGGCCTGATGGAAGCGTTCGGGCGGGCGGTGTCGTACGCGCTGCAATACGGCGTGCCGATTGGGGACCTGGTGCGGAACTTCAGCCACATGCGCTTTGAGCCCATGGGGCGGACGGAGAACCGCGAGATCCCGGTCGCGCAGTCGATCATCGATTACGTCTTCCGGTGGCTTGCGAGCCGCTACATGTCGCCGGAAGAGGCCTACGAGGTCGGCGTCATGACGCCGGCGATCAAAGCCGCGCTTGCCGCGGGGCAGTACCCGTTACCGCTCGGAGGAGCGGCCGCGACAGCGGCCGCCGGTAGCAACGGCAGCAGCAACGGATACGCGCAAACCAGCGCGGCCGATGCGGTGCCGCCCGTGTACAGGGCCCCGCGTGCGAACGGGCACGCGGACGCGCCCGCGTGCGCCAGCTGCGGCTGGATCATGATCAGGTCGGGGACGTGTTATCGCTGTGAGAACTGCGGTAGCACGAGTGGCTGCTCCTAACGGTGGGAGCACAAGCGTCAAGGAAGACAGGAGGCAGGGAATAATGGCTGTAGCGAAGAAGCCGGCCGCGAAGAAGCCGGCAGCCAAGAAGAAGCCAGCGGCGAAGAAGGCCGCGGCGAAGAAGCCGGCGGCGAAGAAGGCCGTCGCGAAGAAGAAGCCGGCGGCGAAGAAGAAGACCGTCGCGAAGAAGAAGCCAGCCGCCAAGAAGCCGAT
Organism: Chloroflexota bacterium; assembly: GCA_038066315.1. Taxonomy (GTDB): domain Bacteria; phylum Chloroflexota; class Dehalococcoidia; order DSTF01; family JACRBR01; genus JANXYW01. The sequence goes on from JBBTPG010000125.1 coordinate 28,553, forward strand.
GAAGGCTGCGGCGGCGAAGTCCCGGAAGCCGGCCGCCAAGAAGAAGACCGCGGCCCGAAAGCCGGCGGCCAAGAAGTAGGTTTGGCGGGTGGCGGCAGTCCCCGGCCGCCACCCGCACGCCTCCTAACCGACGGCGTGAGACTTTGTGGCCTGGCCTTGGCCGTTCAAGGCCAGGCCACACCAAAAGCACCGAGAGGACGCCATGCCGTTCTTCCTTGCTCTCGGCATTCTGATCGCAGCGTGCAGCGTGTACCTCCTCCACCAGTTCTGGAGCCGCAGCTTTTCGACCGACGATGCACCCCAGGCTGGCGCGGCGTCCACGGACTCGGAAGCGCAACAACGAACGCTTAAAGCTGCGTAATCTTGGCACCGCGCCGCATCAGGCTGCGGATTACACATAACATTCCCACACGGACGCATCTTCATGCGCTAGTATCGCACCACCCGCCGAAGGGATAGGTGGCGTCCGAAGCAGGGACGCTCCCCGCCGCCCCCTTCGGCGGGTTGTTTTTTCAGGTCGCTCATCCTCACTTCTCCTCTTGACCGGATGCTTTCGCTGTCGCTAAGATATTAGCGTCACGCTAATTATTCGTGCTTCACGAAGTGAGGCCGCATGCCACGAGAAGACCAGCACCGCCTGGCCATGCACCTGTACGGACAGGCGCTGGCTATCGTCGATCCGATCCGGATCAAAATGTGGAGCGAAGCCGAGCTCACGACGAGCCAGCTTCGCATCCTCTTCGTCTTATACGCGGAACCGGGGTCGCCGCTGGGCTACCTGGCAGCGCAACTGCGGGTCTCACCGCCGACGGCGTCGGGGCTGGTTGACCGGCTCGTGCGGCAGGGCTACGTCCGTCGCGAAGAAGACACGCAGGATCGGCGCGTGGTGCGCCACCGCCTGACGGAACGCGGTCTGAGCGTCGCCGGGGAGATCGCCCGCGAGGGGGCGGAGCTTCTCGAGGCGATCTTCAGCCGGCTGTCGGACGACGAGCTGGCGACGCTGATCCGCGGCCTGACGCTGCTCAGCGGTGCGGCGGCAGAGGCCGCGGCGCCAGCCCCAGAGACGGCGCGATGAACACGGCGATGGGGCAGCTCGACAGCCGCCAGCGGTGGGCGATCATGGGGGCCGTGATGCTCGGCCTCTTCCTGTCCGCGATGGACCAGACGATCGTCGGGACGGCGATGCCGCGGATCATCGCGGATCTGTCCGGACTGAAGCTCTATGCGTGGGTGTTCACGGCGTACATGCTGGCATCGACGACGTCGATCCCTATTGTGGGAAAGATGGGCGACATCTACGGGCGGAAGAACCTGTTCCTGCTGGGCATCGTCATCTTCCTCATCGGCTCGATCCTCTCGGGAACGTCGCAGTCGATGATCCAGCTCATCGTCTTCCGCGGCGTGCAGGGGCTCGGCGGCGGGCTGATCTTCGCCAACGCGTTCGCCATCGTGGGCGACCTGTTCACGCCGGCGGAGCGCGGCAAGTACGCCGGGATGCTGACCGGCGTGTTCGGCGTCGCCAGCATCATCGGTCCGCTCGTCGGCGGCAGCATCACGGACAATTTGAACTGGCGCTGGGTGTTCTACGTGAACATCCCGCTGGGCCTCGCCGCCCTGTTCGTCCTGGCGACGGTGCTCCCGGCGAGCAGGAAGCACGACGCATCGCGGAAGCTGGACTACGCCGGCGCCGGCGTGCTGGCCGCGACGATCGCGCCGCTTCTGCTGGGCTTCTCGTGGGCGGGAAACGAGTACGGGTGGGCGTCGCCGCAGGTGGTGTCATCGTTCGGGATATCGGCGGTGATGGCTGCGGCCTTCGTCGTCATCGAACGGCACGCAGCGGAGCCGGTCATCCCGTTTGCGCTGTTCCGCAACTCGGTGTTCGCCGTTTCGACGCTGATCACGCTCGTCTCGGGCGCGGCGATGTTCTCGGGCAGCGTCTACATCCCGCTGTTCATGCAGGGCGTGCTGAACTTCTCGGCGACGAACTCCGGCCTGGTGATGACGCCGATGATGCTCTCGATGGTCGCGGGCAGTCTCGTGAGCGGCCAGATCGTCTCGCGCACGGGCAAGTACAAGTGGAACTGCGTGGCGGGATTCGCGGTGGCGACGGGCGGCCTGTACCTGCTCTCGACGATGGACGCGCACTCATCGCGCTACCTCGGCATGGGCGGCATGGCGGTGCTGGGCACCGGGCTCGGCGTTGCGTTCACGCCGCTGGTGCTCTCGGCGCAGAACGCCGTGCCGCATTCGATGATGGGCGTGACGACGTCGATCAACCAGTTCTCGCGATCGGTTGGCGGGACGATCGGCGTGGCGATCATGGGCTCGCTGCTGACGAAGCGCCTCGATTCCGAGCTCGCGACGGGGCTGCCGCCGGAAGTGACGCAGCGCGCCCCCGCCCCGCTCATCGAGGCGCTGAAGAACCCGCGCCTCTTGCTGGACCACCACGCGCTGCAGCGCGTCCACAGCGAGGGCTTCGCGCCGATCTTCGGCGGCGATGCCGACCGCCTCTTCGACTCCGCTGTGGCGACGATGAAGGACGGCCTTGCGGCGGCGATCTCTGAGGTCTTCCTGATCGCGACGGCCATCATGTTCGCGGGGTTCTTGATCAGCTTCCTGCTGAAGGAGGTGCCGCTGCGGACAACGTACGAGATGCCGTCCGCGTTCGAGGCCGCGCCCGAAGGCGAGGCGACGAAGGAGCCTGTGGCGGGGCCCTCCATAACCGCGCCGCCGCTGCGCGGCACGCAGAAGCGCGCTTCGATATACCTCGACCGTACGGGAGCGCCGTAACGCGCGCGGCCCTGTCACAGGCAGCGTGCCACCGGTAACCTGAGGCCGTGGAACCGCGGTCCAAGCTCTGGGTCGAAAAGGATGGCAAGCTCGCGCTCAGCGACTACCGCGTGCGGCTGCTCCGGTTGATCGACGAGACGGGCTCGCTCGCGGAAGCGGCGGCGCAGATGCGGCTTTCGTATCGTCGCGCATGGGGCAAGGTGAAGGAGATCGAGCGGAACCTCGACGTGAAGCTTGTCGAGAGCGCCGCGGGCGGCGCCGGCGGCGGCGGCTCACGCCTTACGGCCGAGGGCAGGCGCCTCATCGAACGCTACGAGCGCTTTGGCGCCGCGGTCGAGCGGGATCTCGCCCGCGACTTCGCCCGTGCCTTCGAACGTGACTCGTAGCAGCCGGGGTCAACGTCTCATACCTCGCGCAGGCGTCCGGCTTCCGCCGGGCTCACAGGTCTCCTACGGCGACTCTTCGACCGGGGGCGGCTGTGCCACATTGCGGGCGATGTTCGCTCGTCATCAACGGGGACTCTCTGAGCGCCCTGTTTCCGGCGTTCCTGCCGAGCCGCTCGCACCGACAGCGGCGGACTTGCTATAACGACCTGGACGAGCCGCCCATCCGCCAGGACGGTTCAGAAACCGGAGCTAGCCATGATGCTGCTACTCTTTGCCCCGACGCTCTCTACGATAATCACCGCCGAGATCCTGCTCTTCTCGTTCGGGCTCCTCATCTGGCAGGGCATGCTGGGCATCGGTCTCTAACCGCGCCGCGCAGCCGGCAAGACAGCG
>JBBTPG010000126.1:0-5255 GCA_038066315.1 Chloroflexota bacterium
CCTGGCCGCCCGAGTACATGTTGCCCTGGTACATGAGGAAGCAGATTTTCACGGGTGAGGGTGAGCTTTCAGCTTGTCAGCGGGTCAGCTTTTCGGAGGCCGGCGATGCGTCGCCGACACGGCGTATGGTAGCTGACGGCGGGGCGGCGCAGAACCTGTGCGTTCGGCGCGGAACTATACTTGAGACGTGCGCGTAGCTATCTCCTTCATCGCTCTTGCGGTTGCCGGCCTTGGGCTGGGCTTGTCAGGGGCACGGCTCCCACGAACGGCGCGCCACCCGCATGACAGCGATCGCATCGTGTTGGCGGCGCGCGCGGACGCACAACTGCCGCCCGTGGCGCGCACCCTGGCCGGCGCGCGAAACGTCGATTCCCTCGAAGCGCTCGAAGCGGCTCTCAACGCGGACACAAGCCTGGTCGTGGTCGATCGCAGCGTGGCTGCGGACGCCGCGAAGGGCAGCCTTCGTGGTCTGTATCTGCGCGGCATGGCGCTCATGGCGATCAACGTGTCGCTCGCGGATCTCCATCGGCTGACCGGCCAGGACGAAGAACTGCGCGCCGTCGATCCGCAGTTCGCGGCCGAGGTGGCGGCGCGCGAGGGCTGCGAGGGCGAATGCGCGCGGTACGCGTTCTGGTCGCTCACATGGCGGTCTTGCGAGGGCGATCATAGCGGGGGCGGCATGGGGCCGATCTCACCCCCACACTCAAGCGCACGAGAGTTCGACACGCAGCTCGCCCGACAGCTTGCGCTGGGCCCGCCATGCTCGGCGAACCGAGCGCAGGCTCTCGACGACTGACGACTGACGACTGACGACTGACGACTGACGACCGGCGACCGATCCCCTACAATTCCACCAACCGGAGGGGTGTCCGAGTGGTTTAAGGAGACCGTCTTGAAAACGGTTGTGGCTCAACACCACCGTGGGTTCGAATCCCACCCCCTCCGCCAGTCTGCGCCCCGGCCCGCCTCCGCTGCTTGAGCTTCGTGATGGCGGCTGCGGCTGGTTCGGCACGTGGCGGCGCACTACGATGATCGTCGAATGATGACTGAGTGCCGCACCACGTGCGTTCATCACCGGTGTGGCCGGGAGGGAGGCAACATTCATGCAACGCACCGATAGCAGCGTGGCGCTTGTCACCGGCGCGGGACGGGGTATTGGCAAGGCGATTGCGCTGAAACTTGCGAGCGCCGGTGCCAGCGTGGCGCTGGCGGACCTCGACGAGCCCGCGGCTCGCGAGGTGGCCACGGAGTGCGGCGAGCGCTCGGTGGCGATCTGGGCTGACGTGACCGACCCAGCGAGTGTGCGCGCCGCGGTCACGCAGACGGAGCACATGCTCGGTTCGATCGACGTCCTGGTCAACAACGCGGGATGGGACAAGATGGAGCCGTTCCTCGAAAGCACCGAGGAGACGTGGGACAAGGTGATCGCGATCAACCTCACGGGCGTGCTCAATTGCACCAGGGCCGTACTGCCGGGCATGGTGGAGCGGGGCCGGGGCCGCATCGTGAGCATCAGCTCGGATGCCGCCCGCGTCGGGTCCAGCGGCGAGGCCGTCTATGCGGCGGCGAAGGCAGGGGTCATCGCCTTCTCGAAGACGATTGCGCGTGAAGTCGCGCGTCACCAGATCAACGTCAATGTCGTCTGTCCGGGTCCGACCCGTACCGGCCTGTTCCAGGAGGTTGCCTCCGCGAATCCCCGGCTCGCCGACGCGCTGAAGCGCGCGGTACCGTTCGGGCGCCTCGCCGAACCGGACGAAATCGCTGACGCCGTGATATTCCTCGTCTCTGACCAGGCCCGGTTCATCACGGGACAGACGCTATCCGTGAGCGGCGGACTCACCATGATCTGATGGCGCCGCGAACGCGCGACATCGAGAGGAGCACTGTCATGCGGTTTGAGGACATTCTGTACGACAAGGCCGAGGGGACCGCGACGATCACGATCAATCGTCCGGCCGTGTTGAACGCGTTCCGCGCCGAGACGGTCGACGAGATGGTGGAAGCCTTCAAAGACGCCTGGGCGGATCGTACCGTCGGCGTGGTCATCCTGACTGGCACGGGTGATCGTGCATTCTGCGTCGGCGGCGACTTGTCCGTGCGGACGCAGGGCGGCTACCAGGGAAAGCAGGCACGGTCTGACATCGGCCTGGATGTCGAAGACCTGCACGCTGTTATCCGCGACATCTCAAAGCCGGTGATCGCGGCCGTTAACGGGTATGCCATCGGGGGCGGACACGTCCTCCACGTCCTTTGTGACCTGAGCATCGCCGCCGACACCGCACGATTCGGACAGGTCGGGCCGCGAGTAGGCAGTGTCGATCCCGGGTTTGGGACTGCCTACCTGGCACGCGTCGTCGGCGAAAAGCGAGCACGCGAGATCTGGTTGCTGTGCCGGCAGTACTCCGCGGAGCAAGCACTCGCGATGGGCCTTGTGAACTCCGTGGTAGCGGCGCCACGGCTCATGGAGGAGGCGAGGGCATGGGCACGGGAGATCCTCGCCCTGAGCCCGACCGCCATCAAGCTGGCGAAGGCGTCGTTCAACGCCGACACCGACCACATCAAGGGCTTTTCCGCGCTCGGGATGTCCGCGCTCGCGCTGTACTACAGGTCAGAGGAGGCGATGGAGGGGCGGAACGCGTTCTCTGAACACCGGCCGCCCGACTTCATGCGTTTCCGAAGCTAGGACCATGCCGGCGCGGTGGCTGCGCGGCCTGCCATCGCACGATGAGGAGTCATCTTGTAATGACAGGCGGCGTCGCAATCACGTGAGACTTCGGCACGGCTCGACGCGGAACGAATCGACAATCGTCGCGAAGCGGCGTATAATCGGCGCCACCAGCGACGCAGCGACAGGAGGCAGCCATGACGCTCGGAGGATACGCGGGCCGCGTCGGCCACATTGATCTGACGACGGGAGAAGTCAGCTACGCCCCCATTCCGGAGGAGTGGGCGCGCAACTACATCGGCGCACGCGGGCTCGGCGTCCGGTACGTCTTTGAGGCGGGGCCGACGGTCGATCCACTCGGCCCGGACAACGTGCTCTGCTTCATGAACGGCCCGCTGACCGGCACCGAGGCGACGATGAGCGGCCGCTTCGCCGTGGTGACCAAGAGCCCCCTGACCGGCACCGTTACGGACAGTCACCAGGGCGGCTGGAGCGCGGCGCGCCTGCGCTGGGCCGGGTTCGACGGCCTCGTCTTCAAGGGCAAAGCATCAAAGCCCGTGTACGCGCTCGTCACCGGTGAGAAGGTCGAGATCAAGGACGCCGCCGACCTCTGGGGGAAGGGCATCCACGAGACGATAGCCGTGCTCAAGCAGCGCCACGGCGCCGACGACCTCAGCGTTCTCGCCATCGGCCAGGCGGGCGAGAACCTTGTGAAGTTCGGCTGCTGGATGAACGAGAACGACCGTGCGGCGGGCCGCGGCGGAACGGGATGCGTCGGCGGCAGCAAGATGCTGAAGGCGATCGTCATCAAGGCCGGCAAGGCGATTCCGAAGGTCGCCGACCGCGCGGCGTGGAAGATGGCGCACGCCAACGCCCTGGGCAAGGTCATCGGCGAGGGCGCCATCACTTCGCCGCGGAAGGGCGGCCTCTCGGTGTACGGCACCAACAGCCTGATGAACGTCTCGAACACGATCGGCGGCCTGGGCGGCTACAACAGCCGCGACACGTCGTTCGAGCACGCTGATCTCCTCAGCGGCGAGTACGTGAAGGAGCACTATCTGGTTGATGACCCGACGTGCCACGCGTGCCCCGTCGCGTGCAAGAAGGAAGTCGAGATCAAGGAAGGCCCCTACAAGGTCCGCATGGAGTCCGTCGAGTATGAGCCCGCGTGGTCGCTGGGCGCGAATTGCGGCAACGACGATATCGCCTCCGTCGCGTTTATGATCGACCGCGCGAACGACTGGGGCTACGACGCGATCGAGATCGGCCAGGCGCTGTCGGCGCTGATGGAGGCCACCGAGCGCGAGTACGTCGCTGCTGGCGAGGGCCTGGCCTGGGGCGACCGGGACGGCATGATCGAGATGGCACGGAAGGTCACCTTCCGCGAGGGCATCGGCGACAAGCTCGCCAACGGCATCGACCCCTGGGCGAAGTCGCTGGGCCACCCGGAGCTTGCGATGACCGTGAAGGGGCAGGCGACGCCGGCGTACGACCCGCGCGGCTTCAAGGGCATGGGCCTCGGCTACGCCACGTCGAACCGCGGCGCCTGCCACCTGCGCGGCTATAGCCCGGCGAGTGAGCTTGGCGTCATCGGCCTGAAGACCGACCCGCAGGCGTTCAAGGGCAAGGGCGAGCTGCTGAAGCTGCTGCAGGATCTGCACGCGTTCTCGGACAGCCTGGACCTCTGCAAGTTCAGCGCGTTCTCGGAGGGGCCCGACGAATACGCCGAGCAGTACCGCGTCGTTACCGGGATCGGCGCGTTCACCGCCGACGACGTGATCAGGACCGGGGAGCGCATCTATAACCTGGAGCGCCGCTACAACAACCTCGCCGGCTGGGGCGAAGGCTCCGACTACCTGCCGAAGCGCTTCACCGACGAGCCGTCGAACGCGAAGGGCTCGCTGGGGCAAGTCTGCGAACTCAGCGAGATGCTGGAGGAGTATTACGCGCTCCGGGGCTGGAAGAACGGCGTCGTGCCCGAGGCAAAGCTGCTGGAACTGGGGGTCGTGTAGACGGCGCTCCTGACCGTGCGTCGGTGCGCGGTGCGCGGTTCAGCCGCCGCCGCGCATCGTCTTGTTCCGCATGAAGGCGGCGACCTCGTCTTCGCGCGCGCCTTCGATCTCGATGAACAACACGGCGATGGTCATCAGGCGGAGCCGAGCCGGTTCGCCCTGTATGAATCGGACGACCCACCCGTCGCCGCGCACCGTATCGCCATCGGCGACGCCCGCCAGCTCATCGACGAGGTAGCCGCGCAGTTGGCCGGCCGGCAGATTGCGGACTTCGAGCCGCGTCATCCGCCGGCGGACGGTGGGAAGATCGCGACCTCGGCATCGGGCGGCACGGGCGTATCGATGCCGTCGAGGTTCCGGATCTCGCGCCCGTCCACAAACACCTTCACGTAGTCGCCGAGGTTGCCGTTGCTGTCCCAGATGAGCGTCGCGAGCGGGGGAAAGCGCTGGCTCGCGGCGTCGAGCAGGGTCTTCGCCGTCGCGCCGGCCGGCAGGTCGAAGACGGCCATCTTGCCGCCGACGGCTTGGCGCAGCATCGCGTAGAATCGCACTTCCATCGCACCTCATGGTACGCGATC
>JBBTPG010000126.1:5355-7971 GCA_038066315.1 Chloroflexota bacterium
CGTCTTCGGTCGCCGCCGGCGCGTGCGCGACCTCGACGTCCCCGGGAGCATCGCCGACCGTGCTCGTCTCGTCGGCTTGCGGCTCGCGGACGGATGCCTCCGCGGCTACCTTCGCGCGCAGAACGACGACGGGGATCTCGCGCTTCGTCGCGTCGGCGTACCGCCGATACACCGGGTATCGTGCGATGACCGCCGACCACAGGCGATCGCGCTCGGCGCCGAGAGCCGCTTCCGCGTGCAGTTCCTTATGCTGAGGGCCTACCTGCACCATGGCCTGCGGATCGGCTCTCAGGTTGCGCCACCAGTTCGGATCAGTGTCAGCTCCACCGTTGGAAGCGACGATAACAAGGTTCTCGCCGTCCTCCAGGTAGGTCAGTGGCGTGGTGTAGCGCTTGCCGCTCTTTCGTCCGGTCGTGGTCAGCAGCAGCACCCTCGCCCCGAACAGGTTGCCGCCGATCAGTCCGTTGGTCGCGCGATACCAGAACTCATGCACCCCTGCCATGAACCTCATGCCTTGGCGTCTATTGAAGAGCATCGGAGACCTCCTGTCGCCGCTTGTGCCTGTGCGCCCTCTGGTCGCATGATACGCCTAGACGTGTTCAGGAGGCGGAGCAATGGCTGATATGACCAGGCCCGAGCGCGTGCGGGCGGCACTTGCCGGCCAGCCGGTGGATCATGCGCCGGTCGCGCTCTGGCGCCACGACTTCCTGCGTGAATGGACCCCCGAGGAGCTCGTCGCGGCGACGCTCGAAGCCTATCGCGCCGACGGCTGGGACTTCATCAAGTTCAACCCGCGCGCCACCTACTTCGCCGAGGCCTGGGGGAACACCTACGAGCGGCCGGCGGAGCAGCGGCAACCCCGGCTCACCGCTGCCACGATCCACGACGCGGCTGGGCTGGCCGGCTTGGTTCCACTCGACCCGCGGCAGGGTGTGTTCGGCGAGCACCTGCGTGCGCTCCGGCTGCTCCTCGCCGAGGTGGCGGGCGAAGTCGATGTGGTCCAGACGATCTTCTCGCCGCTGTCGGTCGTCGCGATGCTGTGCGGTGCCGACGCTACGTTCCGTGAGTTCGCGGAGGCCGATCCTGATGCGGCGCAGGAAGCCCTCGCCGCCGCCGCGAAGACGCTCGCGGCATACGCACGGGCATGCATCGATGCCGGCGCCGCCGGCATCTTCTTCGCCCCGCTGTTGTGGGCGAGTCGCGACACCTGCGACGAGCACTTCTACCGTTCGTTCGGACGCCCCTTCGATCTCGTCGTACTCGATGCCGTGCAAGACGCCCCCTTCAACATCCTGCACGTATGCCGCAATCACAACATGGTCGACGCCCTGCTCGACTATCCGGTCGCTGCCTTCAACTGGGCGGATCGCGGCGAGGGCAACCCGAGTCTTCGCGACGTCAAGGCCCGCACACCGAAGGCTGTCATGGGCGGGATCGACCAGACGCGCCTCCACGCGATGTCCGCTGAGGAGGTGCGGGCGCAAGCGTTCGATGCCCTCGCGGTGGGTCGCGGGCTCTTCCTCACGGCCGGCTGTGCGATTCGCCCCGATACGCCAGCGGCAAATCGTGCGGCAGTCGCTGCCGCCGCGCAGAGAGCCTGACCGAACACGAAGAGGTTCTCTGTACGGTAGGCTCCGTACGCGGCGAGACGGTTGCCCCTGTTGTACCGGAGGCTCGGCTACGTGCCCGCCAGCCGCGCGACGACCGGCGCCAGCCGCTCGAATCCGTCGCCCGAGAACGCCACGTAGCTGATGCCGTATCGCTCGCGCCGCGCCTGCAGCGTCTCGACGATCTGGTCCACACTGCCGATCAACGCGTGCGGCGAGTCGAGCACCTCCGCCGGCGTCATGCCGAACCCCGGCGCGACGCGCTCAGCCATGCCGGCCTGATCGTCGGTGACGACCGCGACGAACACCGTGACGTTCAACTCCAGTTCGCCGAACCGCGGCCCGGCCGCCGCCCGGATCCAGCCGATCTTCTCGTCCGTCGAGCCGGCGCCGCCCGTCTGCATCGTCGCGCGATTCACCGCCCCCTGCTCCAGGTTGAAGTTGATCCCGACGATGTTCGCCTCGCGCGCCGCGATCGAAAGTACGCGCTTGCCGCCGCCGCCGACGAGGATCGGCAGCGGCTTCTGCACCGGCTTCGGCGTCCCTTCGTGGTCCGTGATCGTGTAATACGTGCCGGCGAAGTTCACCGGGCCGTCGCCCAGCAGCCCCTTGATGATCGTCAGCCCTTCCTTGAAGCGGCTGATCCGCACGCCCGGCCTGTCGTACGCCATGCCCGCGGCGTCGTAGTCCGTCCGCATCCACCCCGCGCCCAGACCGAACTCCAGCCGTCCGCCGGAAAGAACGTCGATCGTTGCCGCCTCTTTCGCGTGTATCAGCGGGTGCTTGTAGTCGTTGTCGAGCACCAGGCTGCCCACACGCAGCGTCGTCGTCGCGTCGGCCGCCGCCATCATCGCCGGCATCGGCGCCAACTGGTCGTTGAAGTGGTCCGGGATGAGGAGTGTCGAATAGCCGAGGCTCTCGATCTTCCGCGCCTTCTCCGCCCACTCCTCGCTCGAGCGCCCGCTGGAGGTCTGGACCCCGAACCTGAACGTGCGCTGTGCCATCGGTG
>JBBTPG010000127.1:0-1900 GCA_038066315.1 Chloroflexota bacterium
CTCGTTCGCCAGCGCCATCACCTCCGGCATCAGGCGATCGGGGTCGACGGCGCGGTGCGCCAGGCCGATGCGCGCCGCCTCGTCGGCGTCGACGGCGTTGCCGAGCATGATCAGCTCCATCGCCTTCGCCGTGCCGAGCAGCCGCGCCATGCGCTGCGTGCCGCCCGCGCCCGGCAGGATGCCGACCCGCACCTCCGGCAGCCCGATGACGCCGCCGCGCGCGATGATGCGGAAGTCGCACGCCAGCGCCAGCTCGCAGCCGCCGCCATCGCCGTGCCGTTGATCGCGGCGATGACGGGTTGCGGCAGCGCGGCGAGCTTCAGCGAGAGGCGGTTGAGCGCGTGCAGCTCGCGCCGCGGACGATCGGCGGGTGCGTCGTCCCGCGGCCGCGTGGCCGCGCGCGTGCGCACCGCGTCGGAGAGCACGGTGAGCTCGCCGACGTCGTAGTGCGTGATGAAGATGCCATCGGCGCCGCCGGTGAGGACGAGCACCCGCGTCTCCGTGTCGCCGGCCAGCGTGTCGGCGAGCGCGAGCAGCTCTTCGACCATGGGCGCGTTGAGGAAGTTCTTCGGCGGGTTGACCATGGTCGCGATGACCACGGGGCCCTCGCGGCGGGTCTGGAGGTACTTGTAGTCGGTCATGGCGCGGCGTCCCTTCGGATCAGCATGGACTGTGAGTGGCGACAGTATGTGCGAGGCGCCTCACACCGAGAAGGGCAGGCCGAGCGGCCTGCCCTTCTCGTTCACCAATCACCAATGACCAGTCACCAACGACCAGCCTACGGGTTGTCGATCGCCTCGCGCATCGAGTCCGTGACGTGTTGTTCGTGGCCGCGGTAGGTGCCCGCCTCCAGCGCGAGCAGGTACTTGCGGAGCTGCGCCTGGCGGAGCTCCTTCAGGCCTTCCTTCCCTTTCGCAACCGTGTCGCCGAGCGCGAGGATGAGCGCTTCGCGAAGCGGCTTGTCGCGCTTGAGGTCGGCCGCCATCATGATCTCGCCGCGCTCCAGCCACGTCTTGACGTTGCGCCGCTTCTGCTCATCGCCGACGAGCAGATAGTGGCGCAGGTGCTCGATACCGTACGCCATGTGCCTGCGCAGATCGTTCGCCGTCAGGTCGAAGAGCTGGCGGTCCGCCTGTGAGCGGCCGATCTTGCCGCCGGCCTCGCACAGCGCCAGCAGGAACGACGTGCGGATGATGTTCATATAGACGATGAGCTCGGTGAACTTGAAGGACGCGTACACCGTCCGGTTGAAGAAGCCGGGCGCCTGGACGCCAAGGCCGCCGCCGTTCGCGAGCGCGCGCTTGCGGAACGCCTCGACGTGGCGCGCCTGGTCGAACACCTGCGTCGACAGGTAGAGCTTCACTTCGTGGAAGCCGTATGAGATCTCCTTCATCCAGCCCATCAGCACCTGGGTGGAGTTGTACTGCTGCTCGGAGAAGTTGGCGACGATCTGGTCGATCGCCGCTTCGACGTGGTCCGGCAGCGGCTCGATCGATCCCCACGAGATCTGGGTCGCCGGCTTCCACTGTTCCTTGATCGCCAGCTCGTAGAGGTCGGCGGCGTTGTCGGCCCAGACTTCGGCCTTGTCGTAGATCGTGTAGGGCGCCGGCAGGCCGGTGTCCGTCGACGGGTACGAGCCGCGCGGCGTGTCGTTCTCGTAGGGCCAGTGGTCAGGCACCCACGCGTACGCGCCGGCATCGGCCAGGCGAAGCGTGAAGCCTTCGGCGCCGATCTTCGGCTTGGGCGGGCGCTCCGTCGGCACCTTCGCCCAGCTCATGTCGAGCGCGGGCAGCGTGATGATGCCGGGGATCTCGACGTGCGCTTGTTCTTGCGTCTCAGCGTCAGCCATGTCTTCGTGTCCTGTCTGCGGGCATCGTCGCCCGCCGCGGGCGCAGCAGGC
>JBBTPG010000127.1:2000-4448 GCA_038066315.1 Chloroflexota bacterium
CCATGTCTTCGTGTCCTGTCTGCGGGCATCGTCGCCCGCCGCGGGCGCAGCAGGCTGCGCCCCTACGCATGATCGTTGCGCCTTCGTGGGCCGGGCGAGGGCACGCCACCGCGTGCCCCTACATTTTCGTTTCGCAGACGAAAGGTCGAGGGTTGGAGATCCAACGTCTAACCTCCAACCTCCAACCTCCAACCGACTAATTCTTCGCCGGATCCAGCAGCATCGCCATGAACGGGTTCATGCGTTGGCGGCGGTCGCCAAGGCCGACGACTTCCAGCCGGTGCATGTACTCGTTGACCTGGCGCTTGCGGATGGCGAGCAGCTTGCCGTAGCCCTCACGCAGCTGCGCTTCGCTCGTGCCGCCGCCGAGCAGGATGGCCAGCGCCTCGCCGGTATCGCCGCCGCCCGTGAGGCCGGCCTGCGTCGAACCGGTGCCGAGGTTGCCCTCCATGCGGTCGAGGTACGTGTGGATCTCGTCGCGGCGCTCGGGCTGCGTCTCCAGCACGTGCTTCATGTGCATGACGCCGAAGGCGACGTGGCGGCTCTCGTCCTGCGCCGCGAGGCGGAACATGCGCTTGTCGACTTCCGTCTGCGCGAACATCTCGCCCATGCGGAACATCGACTGCACGAAGCCTTCGCCGACCAGGTGCAGCGTCGATGCCATCTCGGTGAAGTCCTGCGCGACGAGGAGGCCGATCGCGCCGGGACCCGCCTTCAGCAGGCCGATGCCGTTCGCGAGCGCGCGTTTGCGGAAGACATCGAGGTGGCGCGCTTCGTCCATGATCTGGCTGGCGAGGAACATGGCGATTTCGAAATACTCGCCGCTGATGTTCGGCGCGTACATGCCGGGCACGTCGCCGGCGATGAACTCGACCTGCGTCAGGAAGGTGCAGAGCTGCGACATCGCCAGCTCCATCTCCTCAGGCAGCTCGGGCAGGTCGGCCCACGGGATGTCGGTTGCGCTGCTCCACTGGCGCTGCACGGCCTCTTCATAGAGCAGCATGGCGGAGTCCGACCACGAGGCGGACTTGTCGCCCCAGTGGTTCGACGAGCGCTGCTGGTCGATGCGGGGCGCCGCGCCGCGCATGCGGCCGCTCTGGTTGGAGGTGTGGTCGGCGATATTGCCGTAGGAGCTGGTGGAGATGTCCTCGAGCGTCAGGCCGCGCCGGCTCGGCGCGACGCGCAGGCCGCGTTCCGCCGCCGGCTGGTCGAGCCATGACAGGTCGAGGTCCTCGCCTCCCGGCTCCTTGCGAAGCTCCTCCAGGATCTTGGACTGCATCGTGTTCCTCCTCGGATGGTGTCGTACAAGTGTCATGCGCCGGGCGGACCCGGCTGATGTCCCACAGCATACGGCCTTGTGCGGGATCTGATCCACTGGTACGGGGCAGCTCTATCGGTCGGGGGTGGACGATGAGACGGGGAGGGAGTAGAGGCTCGCCCCGCGCGGGGAGCATACGCAGACGGCGACGGGCGGCATCGCGGATACCCAGCGCACACGGCGTAGGGGCAGGGCTCGCCCTGCCCGGTGCGCGGCCGGGGGCCCTCACCCCCGACTCCTCTCCCACAAGAGGGAGAGGAAAGACGCGAAGCCGGAACAAGAGGTCGTGTAGGGGCAGGGCTCGCCCTGCCCGGTGCGCGGCACGACGACCGTCAGCAGAGCGACTCCAGCGCGGCCATCGTCGCCGCATCCGCCGGCACCCAGTCGTGCCACGACAGCTCCTGCCAGATGTCGGCGACGTGCATCGTGCATGCGAAGCTGAGAAGGGCGGCGCCTTCGATCCGGTACCGGACGGCGTACCGCATCCGCGTCGTATGTGGCACGGCGGTAGCCTGCTCCCAGAGTCCGAGCACGCGACGGATGTACCCGGGGTCGCCTTCCAGGAACTTGCGCAGCGGTTCGGTGAGATAGGGCGTCGGGCGCTCGAGGTTGATGGCGTAGCGGGGATCGGCCTTGGCGATGCCCAGCATGAAGCTGGTGGACTCGTCCCAGTTGTCGAGGCGATCGGCGAAGGCCGGGTCGCTGGCGTGCGCGAGGAAGTTCCAGGCGAGCTTGTCCGGCAGCCGCACGCGCGGGTCGATGCCCACGACGCGGCGGAAGGCGCGGTTGGCGCACATGAGGTCGGTGGCCTGGTTCGTGACGAAGACGGGCCAGGCGTAGTGTTCGACCTCCTCGGCCAGCGCATCGAGGTCGCGCGGCTCGTATCGCTCGTTGAGGATTGCCTTCCAGTCGATCGCGTAGCCGGCGCCGGCGCGGATCGGATTCGCGTCTTCGGCGGGGATGCCGATGGCGCCGATGATCGCCTGCAGTGCGCCTGGGCTGGGACGGCGGTCGCCAGTCTCGCAGGCCTTGACCGTCGAGACGGAGAGCCCGGCACGCCGCGCGACTTCGGGTTGCGAAAGGCGACGTTACTTGCGGTACTCTCGCAGCGCCTTCCGCCAGTCGAATGC
>JBBTPG010000128.1:0-7586 GCA_038066315.1 Chloroflexota bacterium
ACCCTTCGCTTTGCTCAGGGCGACAGAAGCGTGCGTTTCCTCTCGGAATCAGGTTGGAGCGGCACTAGTCCGAAGCCCCCAGCGCCCGCAACGCATCACCCGTGAGGCGGAACGTCGTCCACTCATCCATCGGCTGCGCGCCGAGCGAGCGGTAGAACTGGATCGACGGTTCGTTCCAGTCGAGGACGCTCCACTCCAGGCGTCCGCAGCCGCGCTCGCCGGCGAGCCGCGCGAGGTGCGCGAGCATCGCTCTGCCGTGCCCGCGACCGCGATGCTCCGGCCGCACGAACAGGTCTTCAAGGTAGAGGCCCGGCTTGCCGAGGAACGTCGAGAAGCTGTGGAAGAAGAGCGCGAAGCCGGCCGCTTCGCCCGCGTCCTCGGCGAGGATCACTTCCGCGTAGCGGCGCTCGCCGAAGAGGTGCTGACGCAGCTCCGCCTCGTCGAGCGAGACTTCGTGCGCGAGGCGCTCGTACGCGGCGAGCCCGCGGATCAGCTCCGCGATCGTGTGCGTGTCGTCGGGCGTAGCGGCGCGGATCATGGCGAGATGGTAGCGGGGTGCGTGGGAAGCAGGAAGCGGGCGCGGGATGTTAGTGACATCGACGGTTTGAGATCGGCCGGATTCGTGCCATCCTCTGGCATGACTGCCTATCGCACGTTGAGACGCGAGCGCGACGCCATCGCCGCAAGAGGCGAAAAGTGCCGAGCAGACATAACTGGCATATCACGCAGACGCGAGCGCGTCGCTATATGCGATCCGACGGACAGCGAGCTTCGCGTGCTACACGAAGAGGAACGCGGTCGCGTTGTCGATGGCGTCGAAAAGCTGCTGCGGGTAGAGGCCGACGTAGAAGACGCCGAGCATGAGCGCGGCGGCCATGCCGTTCATCAGCAGCGGCACAGGCAGCGCGGCTTCTTCGCCCTCGGCGGGCTTGATGACGAACGCCTGCTTCATCACCTGCAGGTAGTAGTAGAGCGAGATCACGCTCGTCACCACGGCGATGGCGGCGAGCCAGTAGTAGCCCTCGTCGGTCACCGCCTGGAAGAGGATGAACTTTGTCACGAACCCGGCGAAGAGCGGCAGGCCGGCGAGCGAGAACAGCGCGCCCGCGAGCACGCCGGCGAGCAGCGGTGCGCGCTCGCGCATGCCGCGGAAGTCGGCGATCTCTTCCTTACCCGTCATGTTGTACCAGGCGATGATCACCACGAAGATCGCCATGTTCGAGACCATGTAGCCGGTCATGTGCAGGACGAGCGCCGACGCCGTGTCGTGCGAGAGGCCGGCGATGCCCATCAGCATGTAGCCGACCTGACCGATCGACGAGTACGCCATCAGGCGCTTGATGTTGTGCTGCTGCAGCGCGACGAGGTTGCCGAGGATCATCGTCGCGGCGGCGATGCCGGCGATCATCCAGCTCCAGTCGTCGTGCACGATCTGGAAGGAGCCGCTGAACATGCGCAGCAGCAGCGCGAAGCCCGCCGCCTTCGACGTCGTCGAGAGGTACGCCGTGATCGCGACGGGCGCGCCCTCGTAGGCGTCGGGCGTCCACATGTGGAACGGCACGGCCGCCACTTTGAAGCCGAGGCCGGTGATCATGAGCACGAGGCCCATCAGCAGCGCCCACTCGAACGTGTCGGTGCCCCGGCCCAGGTTCGCGGAGATGTCGCTGTAGTACGTGCTGCCGGCGACGCCGTAGATCAGGCTCATGCCGTAGAGGAAGAACGCCGACGCGAACGCGCCCAGCAGCAGGTACTTGATACCGGCCTCGTTCGAGCGCAGGTCGAACTTCTCGAACGAGACGAGGATGTAGAGGCTGAAGCTCAACAGCTCCAGCGAGAGGTACGCCGTCATCAGCTCGCGCGACGCCGCCATGCCGATGGCGCCGATCGTCGAGAGGATGATCAGCGCGAAGAACTCGCCCGGATGCCGCAGCTTGTCTTCGACGAGCTTGCCCGAAGCAAGGCAGACGACGGCGGCCGTTGCCATGAAGAAGACGCGGAAGTACGTGGTGTAGTTGTCGATGGCGACGATGCGCGCGAAATCGCTCTCCTTGTTGATCCAGACGAGCGAGACGGCAGCGATGGCGCCGAGGCCGGCGGCGGCGATGTACGAGAGCCACGACTTGCGCACCTGCGGCACGTAGAGGTCGAGCGCGACGATCAGCACGACGAGGCCCGCGAGCAGGAACTCGGGGATGAACAGCGTGTAGTCGAGGTTCAGCTGGTTCATGAGACTCCCGGCAGCACGCGCACCGTCTCCTGGATGCGGTCGATAAACGGCGCGGGCCAAAGGCCCATGAAGAGCATGAACGAGAGCAGAAGAACCGCGGTGCCGCGCTCCAGGTACGTCATCTCTTTCAGCTCGTTCCACTTGTCATCGACCGGGCCGAACATCGACATGCCCATCATGCGCAGGATGTAGACAGCCGTCATCGCCGCGGCAAAGATGCCAAGCGCGCCCGCCCACGGGTACGTGCGGAACGCACCGACGAAGATGTGGAACTCGGCGACGAAGCCCGCGAGCCCGGGTAATCCGAGCGACGCGAGCCCGGCGAGGCCGAAGAAGAAGACGAAGAGCGGCATCCTGTGGACGAGACCGCTGTACAGCCGCATGTCGCGCGTGTGCGTCTGGTCGTAGATGGAGCCGACCATGGCGAAGAAGGTGGCCGTCATGATGCCATGCGCAAACATCTGCAGCACGGCGCCGTTGACGCCGATCGTGTTCATCGTCGCGAGGCCCATCAGCACCAGGCCCATGTGGCTGACGGACGAGTACCCGATCATGTACTTGAAGTCGCGCTGGGCCGTCGCCGCGAAGGCGCCGTAGACGACGTTGCAGGTGGCCAAGATCATCAGGCCGGGCATCCAGAACGTCGCGCCTTCCGGCAGAAGCTGGATGCCGAGGCGGATGATGCCGAACGCGCCGAGCTTCATCAGCACACCGGCGTGCAGCATCGAGACGGCAGTGGGCGCCGAGACGTGGCCGTCGGGCGACCACGTATGGAACGGCCAGAGACCGGCCAGCACGCCGCAGCCGATGACGAACAGCGGGAAGACGAGCTTCTGGAAGTCCTCGTCGAACTGGTAGGCGTAGAGCTGCTGCAGGTCGAACGTGCCGAGCCCCGCCTCGTTGAAGACGGCAAAGATGCCGAGGAAGATCAGGATCGACGCCGCGACGAGCATGAGCGTGAGCTTCATCGCGCTGTATTCCTTGGTGCGCGAGAAGGTCTCGAAGACACTGCTGGAGCCCCAGACCGCGATCAGCAGGTACATCGGCAGCACGGCCACCTCGTACCAGAAGAAGAAGAAGAACAGGTCCAGCGACTCGAACGTGCCGTAGACGCCGGACACCAGCACCCAGAAGAGGATGAAGAAGTCCTTGTTGTGATCTTCGATCTTCCACGAGATCAGTGCGCCGCCGAACGCGACGATGCCCGTGAGAAGGATCATCGGCGCGGCGATGCCATCGACGCCGAGCGCGAGCGAGATGCCGTGCGGGCCGAGGAACGCGACGTTCTCGAGCCAGTCGTAGCGGATGAAGAACTGGTAGCCGCCGCCGCGGCCGGCTTCGTACGCGAAGAAAACGTAGGTGGACAGCGCGAACAGCGCGCCGCCGGTCACGGCGCTGATCCAGCGCACGATGTCCTTCCGGTCATCGGGCACGGCGACCAGCACCGCCGCCACAATCAGCGGCAGGAACAGCGTCGCGATGAGCCAGTAGCCAGAGTGCATCTTACGTCCTGTATCCAAACGCTACGATCGCGATGACGACGATGCCGATGACGATGCCCAACGCATAGTTCGGGACCTTGCCGGTCTGCTGATACTTCGACAGGAATCCGAGATAGTCCGTCGCCTCGCCTGTGCCCTGGACGCCCGCATCATTGACGACGGCGCGGTCGAACCAGGCCACCGCCTGGCCGCAGGCGAGCACGACCTTGTCGATCGCGAGCTGGTACAGCTCGTCGATGAAGAAGCGATTGAGCAGCAGGTTGTAGATGAAGGGCGAGAACGCCGCGGCGCGCCTGGACGGCACAGCTTCGCCACCCCAGATCCATACGCCCGCCAGGATGCTCGCCGACACGCTCACGACCGAGAAGATCGACAGCCACCAGACGACGTGGAACTCCTCCGGTCCCTCGGCGAGGTTGTAGACAAAGCCGAGCCAGCCGCTGTGGAAGCCCAGCGCCTCGCCGACGCCCTCGAAGATCACGAGGCCGCCTATCGCCGTCAGCACCGCCAGCAGGGCGATCGGCATGGTCATGGCGGACGGCGATTCGTGCGCGTGCTCGAAGACGTGGTGATCTCTCGGCTCGCCGAAGAACGTGAGGATGACGACGCGCGTCATGTACAGCGCGGTGATGGGCAGCGAGATGAGCAGGAGCACCAGCGCGGCCGAATCGATCGGGCCGTGGTACACGCCGGCCAGGATCTCATCCTTCGCCCAGAAGCCGGACAGCGGGATGACACCGGCCATCGCCGCCGCGCCGATGACGAAGACCGGCGCGGTGATCGGCATCTTGCTCCAGAGCCCGCCCAGCTTGTCGACCTCCTGCTCCTCCGTGGCATGGATGACGGAGCCGCTGGCAAGGAACAGCGACGCCTTGAAGAAGGAGTGCACGAACAGGTACAGCATCGCCGCGCCGACCGCGCCCGAGCCGAGCGCGACCATCATCAGGCCGAGGCTGTTGAGCGTGGAGTAGGCGACGACGCGCTTGATGTCGCGCTGCGCGAGGCCGATGAACGCCGCCAGGAGCGTCGTGATCAATCCGATGACGGTGATCAGCTCCGGCATGCCGTCGACCGCCTCGAACAGCGGCAGCATGCGGGCGACCAGGTAGACGCCGGCGACGACCATCGTGGCGGCGTGAATGAGCGCGGACACGGGCGTCGGGCCCTCCATGGCGTCGGGCAGCCAGACGTGCAGCGGGAACTGCGCCGACTTGCCGCAGGCGCCGGCGAACATGCAGATCGCCGCGCCGGTCAGCCACTTGCTGTTGATGTCGCCGCCCTCGGCCATCTCCAGGATCTGCTGGATGTTGAAGGTGTGCGTCTGCGTGAACAGGATGATGATGCCGATGAGCAGTCCGACATCGCCGATGCGCGTCGTGATGAACGCCTTCTTCGCGGCCTCGGCGGCCGACTGCTTGTCGTTGTAGTGGCCGATGAGCAGCATCGAGCAGAGGCCGACGAGCTCCCAGGCGAAGTAGAGCAGCAGCAGATTGTCGGCCAGCACGAGCGTGAGCATCGACGCGACGAAGAGCGAGACGATGGCGAAGAACCAGCCGTAGCGGCGGTCGCCGTGCATGTAGCTCGTCGAGTACACCATCACCAGCGTGCCGACGAGCGTCACGCAGAAGAGCATGACCAGCGTGATCTGGTCGACGAACGTGCCCATGCGGATCTCGATCGCGCCCGGGATATTCGACCACTGCCAGCTGCGCGCGACGCCGTGGAAGCCGCCGTCACCGATGGTGTTCTGGACGTCGCGCCCGACGACGAGCGTGAGCACGAACGCCGTCGCCATCAGCGCGATGGCCAGCCAGTCGCCCTTGCGGGGCAGCCAGGGGCTGAACAAGAGGAGGAGGACGAAGCCGGCCACCGGCAATGCCGGCAGCACCCACGCGTCGCCCATGCCGAATCCGCTGATGACTACTCCCCCTCGATCTCGCGCGCCATGCGCTGCGCCGCGGCGCCCCGAACGCTCACCACTTGAGCGTGTCTAACTCATCGACGTTCGCGGTCCCGCGGTTCCTGAACACTCGCAGCACAATCGCCAGCGCGAGGCCGACTTCAGCGGCGGCGATGGTGATGACGAAGATGGCGAAGATGATGCCGACGAAGAACGTCGGCGCGGTGTACACGGCGAACGCTACCATGTTGATACTGACGGCGTTGAGCATCAGCTCGACCGACATGAGGATGAGCACGGCGTTGCGACGCGCCAGTACTCCGTACACGCCGATCGAGAAGAGGATCGAGCTGAGCACGATGAAGTGCTCGAGCGGGATACTCTGGCTGACGTTCTCCACCTAGCGCTCCCCTTCTTCCTGCATCGAGATGACAACGGCGCCGATGAGCGCGACGAGCAGCACGCCGGACGCCACCTCGAACGGCACCGCCCAGCGGCTGAACAGCGCATCGCCGATATCGGCGAACGGCACGACCGTCAGTTCGTTGACGTCCCGCGGCCACGCGGTCTGGCTGATCATCGCGAAGAACGCGCCGAGCAGCGTGAGCGCGGCGACGGCGGCCAGCGGCTTCTGGTCGCCGTCGAGCTTCGCTTGCAGCTCTTTCGTGCGGGTGATCATCAGCGCGAAGAGCACGAGCACCGTGACCGCGCCGCCGTAGATGAGGACCTGCACGAGTGCGAGGAACTCGACGGAGAGCAAGATGTAGATGCCGGCGACGCCGAGCAGCGACATGATCAGCAACAGAGCGGCGTAGACGACGTTCCTGACCAGGACGACGCCCAGGCCGCCGGCGACCACGATTCCTGCCATGATGTAGAAGAATACTTGTGTCATGCCCTGAGTCCGGGCTCCACTTTCTTCGCCCTGGACTGCGAGAGCAGCTGGTCGAGGTCCAGCACGAGCTGCGAGCGGTCGTACCGCGACAGCTCGTGCCCTGCCCAGGTGTTGTTCATGCCGATCGCCTCGAAGTTGCAGACTTCGACGCAGATGTTACAGCGCATGCAGCGCCCGTAGTCGATCCAGAACTCGTCGATGATCTTGCGGCGCTTGCTCTCGCCGCTCGCGTGCTTCGGGTTGTCCTTCATCACGACGGTCATGCACT
Organism: Chloroflexota bacterium; assembly: GCA_038066315.1. Lineage (GTDB taxonomy): Bacteria > Chloroflexota > Dehalococcoidia > DSTF01 > JACRBR01 > JANXYW01. The sequence continues at coordinate 6,793 of JBBTPG010000128.1, forward strand.
CGACGGGGCAGGCGCGCTCGCAGGCGTGACAGCCGGTGCAGAACGGCTCGTCGTGCTCCTCGTCCCAGATCAGGATGGGAAACGCGCGGTCGCGGTTCGGGATCTCTCGGTGTACTTCGGGGTACTGGATGGTGACGGGCTTGCGGGTAAGCATGACCTTCGCGGTCACACCCATGCTTCGGAGAATGCCCAGCATTACGTCGCACTCCTTGACGGCACAGCCGTCGCGCGGACGGGCACCATCTGCAGCGGCAGCCGCGGCTCGCCCCGGCGCACCACGCGGAACGCGAGGTACATCAGCGCTACAGCGCCGGCGCCGGAAGTGACCAGCAGAGCCACGTCCGGCAGATCATAGACAATCACCAGGCCATTGAGGAAGATCTGCAGCAGCGCGAACGGGATGAGCACCTTCCACGCGTAGGACATCAACTGGTCGATGCGCATGCGGGGGAACGAGGCGCGGATCCACAGGAAAAAGAAGATGAAGAGGCTCATCTTCACGACCGTCAGCAGCAACTGGTAGCCCCAGCCGATATCGCGGCCGAACGGCCACTCCCAGCCGCCCAGGAAGACGAAGGCGCCGAGCAGAGAGAAGACGTACATGTTCACGTACCCCGTCAGCTGGAACATTGACCAGCGGATGCCGCTGAATTCGATGAACACGCCGCCCGCCACCTCTGATTCACCCGTCGGGATATCGAAGGGCGGGCGCTCGACCTCGGCGATCGCCGCGGTGAGGAAGATCAGGAAGCCGAGCGGCTGCCAGACGATGAGGGGCACCTTGTCCTGGAACA
>JBBTPG010000129.1:0-1432 GCA_038066315.1 Chloroflexota bacterium
TCGCGGCTCATCGAGCGCATCGCGGCGGAGCGGCCGGTGTCGGTGTTCTTCGCGCGGTCGGGGCTCGATGCGGACGAGGCGCATGCGGCGCTTCGCGAGCGGCTGATCGCGTCAGGTGCGACGGAGCGCACGCTCGGCGGCAATGCGGCCGGGCCGACGCCGATCGATCGCGTCGCCGGCGCGCTGTTCCGCGATGTCGACGAGCCGGTCGCCGCGCCGAACGTCGCGCTGGTCAGCGCGCCGGATACGGTGCGCGAGGTGTGGGAGGCGGCGCGCGCGTGCCTGGCGTGGGCGAAAGACGGCATCCGCTTCCACGAGATGGCGGTCGTGTACCGAAACCGGGAGCCGTACCGCGCGCTGGTCGACGAGATCTTCCGCGAGGCCGGCATCGCCACGTACCTGCACGATGGGCGGCTGCTGTCGGCGCATCCGCTGGGGACGCGATTGTTGGCGCTGCTCGATCTCGCGGCCGCTCCGGCGTTCTCGCGGCAGGCGGTGATGGAGTTCCTGACGGAGACGCAGCTGCCACGCGAGACGGCGGAGAGGTTCCGGCCATCGCAGTGGGAGACGTACACGCGCGAGGCGGGCGTGGTCGGGGGCATCGAGCAGTGGCAGTCGCGCCTGCGGCGGTTGGCGGCGGAGAAGACGGAGCGCTCGAAGGACGAGCGGTTCGAGTGGCTGGCGGCCGAGGCGGAGCGCATCGCCGAGCTGCGGCGCTTCGCCGCCGACTTCCACGCCGCGCTGACGGGTCACGCCGGCGAAGCGACGTGGGAAGAGCATCTCGCGTTCCTGCGAGATCTCGCGGCGAAGTACGCGGACGGCGTGGAGAAGATGATCGATTCGCTCGACGGCCTGAAGACGCTGTCGGCCGTGGCGCCGCGCGCGCCGTTCGACGTGTTCTGTCGCGCAGTGCGCGACGAGTTGGAGTCGCGCGATGCGAGCAGCGTGCTGGGCGAGCCGGTGCGGCGGTTCGGGCGCGCGGGCGTCGTGGTCGTCGACGCGACGTCGCTGCGGCACCTGCGCTTCCGGGCGGTGTACATGCTGGGCGTGGCGGAGCGCGCCTGGCCGCCGCCGCCGCGCCCCGATCCGCTGCTGCTGGAGCACGAACGCGCGCGATTGAACGCCGCGAGCACCAGCGTCTTGCCGCTGCGCACCGCGCCTGACGACGAGCCGCTGACGTTCTGGCTCGGCGTGCAGGCCGCGGGCGAGCACCTGATGGTGTCGTACGCGCGCTCGGATGCGGGCGGCAGCGGGAAGCATCTGCCGTCGTACTTCTTCCGCGCGATCGGTGAGGCGCTCGAAGGGCGGCCGCTCGATCTCGGCGGCCTCGACGCGAGCAGGCATCTGCGGCGGATCGAGGCGGGCCGGCTGGCAAGCGACGATCTCGCCTCGTCGCTGTCGGCGGCCGAGTACGACCGCGGGCTCGTGAAGG
>JBBTPG010000129.1:1532-5955 GCA_038066315.1 Chloroflexota bacterium
CGCGCTGGCGTTCGGGCGCGCGGTGCGGGCGCGGCTCGCGCGGTGGGGCGCGTCGCTCACGGCGTATGACGGTGTGATGGCGGGCGAGGCGGCGCTGGAGCGCGCGGCGGCGGCGGCGTTTGCGCGGACCAAGCCCGTTTCGCCGAGCCGGCTGGAGATGTACGCGACGTGCCCGTACCGGTACTTCATGCGCTACACCCTCAACGTCGAGCCAGTAAAGGAACCCGAAGACATCGAGCGGATCGACGCGCTCGAGCGCGGGTCGCTGGTCCACAGCATCCTCGAGCGCTTTCTGAAAGGCATCGGTCGCGACGACCCGCCACGGCCGGACGCGCGCGCGCGGCATCTCGCGCTGCTGCTCCAGGCGGCGGCGGCGGAAGCGGCGCAGCGTGAAGCGCGCGGCGTCACCGGCCGGCCGCTGATCTGGACGATGGACAAGCAGCAGATCGAAGAGGACCTGGTGCGCTGGTACGACGCGGAGCTGAAGGAAGCCGCCAGGAGTTCGCTGCGGCCCGGCGCCTTCGAGGTCGGGTTCGGCGGCGCGCGCTTCGGCTTCAGCGATGACGAGAGCTCGCTTTCGACGCAGGAGGCGGTCGTCATCCGCGCGGGCGATCGCGACGTGCTGCTGCAGGGGCGCATCGACCGCATCGACTGGGACGACGCGCGCGAGCGGTTCCGGGTCATCGACTACAAGACGGGGAAGTACAGCACCAAGACCGCGTTCGAGCGCGGCACGGCGCTCCAGCTGCCGGTCTACCTCAACGCGGCGGCGGAACTGCTCGGCATCGACCCGCTCCGCGGCGAAGCGCGGTACTTCTACGTCAGCAGCCGCGGCGGCTACCGGCAGATCGGCATCACCGGCGAGGATCTGGCGGCGCGCACGCAGGAGTTCGAGCGGGTCCTCGTCACGATCGCGGATGGCGTGGATGGCGGGTTCTTCGCCCCGAATCCGGGCAAGGGCAAATCGAACTGCCAGTACTGCGACTTCGCCGATATCTGCGATACGGGCATCGACCGCATCGCGGAGCGGAAGTCCGGCGACCCGCGCGGCGATGCGTATCGCGCGCTCGAGGCGATCCCATGACGACCAGCTTCGTGCCGTCCGATATCGCCGTCCGCGACGAGATCCGCACCAACGTCAACGCCAACATGTGCGTCGAAGCGGGCGCGGGCACCGGTAAGACGACGGTGCTCGTCGACCGCATCGTGGAGATCCTGCGCACCGGTCACGCGCCGGTCGAGCAGGTGGCGGTGATCACCTTCACGGAGAAGGCCGCGGCCGAGCTGGCGTCGCGCGTCCGGCGCGGGCTCGAAGAGCGCCTGCGCGATCCGGCGTCCGGCGCCGCCGAGCGCGAACGCCTGTCCGCGGCGATCCGCGGGTTGAACCACTCGCACATAGAGACGATCCACGCGTTCGCCGCCAGCCTGCTGAAAGAGCGTCCGGTCGAGGCGGGACTGGACCCGGGGTTCGAGGTGCTGGACGAACTGCCAGCGCAGCTCGCGTTCCGCGCCGCCTGGGACGCGTGGATCACGGCAGAGATGGCGGCTGACGAGCCGCCGGCCGCGCTGCTGAACGCGCTGGACCTCGGCCTCGACTTCAAGTACGTGCGTGAGGCGGCCGACCGGCTGAACCGGCACCGGCACGCGCTGCCGCTGCGCGCGTACCCGGCGCCGCACGTCGATACGGATGCGCTGCTCTCCACGTTGCGGGCCGCCGCCGACGCACTGCGGGCGATGAACCCGCGCATGCGCGATCCCGAGGACAAGGCGTACGCCGCGATCCCTCACGTCATCGACATCTGCGACGGTCTATGGTCGCTGCGCGAGGGCGGTTCGTTGCAGCACGCGATCGCCGCCGCGAGCCTGCCCAACTACAACGGCAACCAGAAGAACTGGTTCGACGCCGGCGACTGCCGCGCCGCCAAGCGCGAGATGGACCGCGTAAAGAACGCGATCGCGGAGCACGCCGGGGCGATGCGCGGCGCGGCGACGGGCGATCTCGTGCTGTGGCTGGAGGGATTCGTCCGCTTCTACGCGGACCGCCGGCGGCGCGACGGCAAGGCGGATTTCGACGATCTGCTGATCTGGGCGCGCAACCTCGTGCGCGACCACGCGGAGGTGCGGCGCTACTTCCAGGGCAAGTACCGCTGCATCCTCGTCGACGAATTCCAGGATACGGACCCGCTGCAGGCCGAGATGATCGTGCGGCTCTGCGCGGCGGATGGAGGCGAAGCGGACTGGCGCGGGATATCGCTGCGGCTCGGCAGCCTGTTCGTCGTAGGCGATCCGAAGCAGTCGATCTACCGCTTCCGCCGCGCCGATATCGCGATGTACGACGACGTAAAGCGCCATCTGTTCGGCGGAGAGCGGGCGATCGTCCAGAACTTCCGCTCGGCCGAGCAGATCATCGCGTGGGTGAACCGCACGTTCGAGCGGCTGATCGAAGAGGAAGCGGGCGTGCAGCCGGCATATATCGCGTTGGAGCATCATCCGGACTACGCCGGCGCGGGCGGTGATGCCGTGACGCTCGTGCGAGGCACCACGACCGGCGTCGCCGCGGATACGCGGCGCGTGGAAGCAGAGGCGCTGGCCGGGCTGATCGCCCGAGAGGTTGGCGCCGGCCGCTGGCCGGTGCGGCAAGATGGCTCGACCGGGAAGCGCGCCGCGACATGGCGCGACGTCGCCGTGCTCATCTCCTCGCGGACGGAGCTGCAGATCTACGAGGACGCGTTCGCCCGCGCCGCGATCCCGTACCGGCACGAGGGAGGGCGGACGTTCTTCCTCCGGCAGGAGGTGCGCGAGCTGGTCGCGGTGCTGCGGGCGATCGACGATCCGTCGGACGGCGTGGCGACGGTCGCGGCGTTGCGGTCGTCCGCATTCGGCTGCTCGGACGAGGAGCTGCTGCTGCACAAGACCGGTGGCGGGAGGTTCGACCACGAGTCGCCGGGGCGGCCGGACGTCGAACCCGTGGTGACGGCGCTGGGCGTGCTGCGGGACTTCGCGCGCCTGCGGCACGACACGCCGCTGCCGGAGCTGGTGCGCGCCGTGCTCGACGGCACGCGGTTGGTGGAGTTTGCGATGCTGCAGCCGCAGGGCGACCAGGTGGCGGCAAACCTGCTGAAGGTGATCGACCAGGCGCGTGTGTTCGCCGAGGCCGAAGGCAGCGGGCTGCGCGGCTTCACGCGCTGGCTGCGTGACAACGTGACGCGCGCAGCCGACAGACGCGCCTGGACCGGCGGCGACGAGACCGATGCGCTGATCAGCGAAGAGACCGACGACGTCGTGCGCATCGTCACGGTCCACGCGTCCAAGGGTCTGGAGTTCCCGATCGTCGTGCTGGCGAACATGAACGGCGACCGCGCCGATATGACGAACGTGATCACCGCGCACGACGGTGGCGCGGGTGCGAGCCTGCACATGAAGCTCGGCAAGAAGGATCTCGGCTTCCGGACGCCGGGCTATGACGGCGCCGATGTGCTGGAGAAGGAGCATCGCGAGGCCGAGGAGAAGCGCCTGCTCTACGTCGCCGCTACGCGGGCGAAGGACCGGCTCGTCGTGCCGTTCTTTGCGAGTGTGGAGAAGGACGGCAAGCGGCCGAAGACGGAGCCGCCGAAATCGCTCAACGGCTGGCTTCGCCTCGCCCGCGCGGACGATGGAGCGGCGATCGACGCGGCGACGCTGCCGAAGGCCGTGGCCGAGTTGCCGGTCTGGCGAGGCCGTATCGGATCGGCGGCAGCGGACGTGGTCGCGGTGGTCGCGGTGGTCGGCACGCGGCGCAACGCGTGGCTCGGTGCTCACGACGCGCTCGTCGACGCGGGCGCGATGCCACTGCGCGTGCGTACCGCGACGTCGGTGGAAGAGGACTGGGAGCCGCCGTGGGAGTCGGACGAGCAGGTGCGGCGCGGGCGGGGCCGCGCGGCTGACTTCGGCAGCGCCGTGCACGCCGTACTGGAGTGCATCGACCTGCGCGATTTCGCGGACCTTGGCGAGCGGGCGGGCGTCCTGGCGCGCGAGCTGGGCATGCCCGATCGCGCGGACGAGATGGAGCGCGTGGCGCGCAACGCGCTCGGCAGCGCGGTGATCGACCGGGCGCGGGCATCCCGTCGCGCGCTGCGAGAGGTGGCATTTACTTCGCCGCTCCCGCGCGACCGCGATGGGGAGCCGGCGGGCTTCGCGGAGGGGCGCATCGACCTGCTGTTCCTGGAGGACGGGGCGCACGGGCCGGGATTGGTGGTGGTCGATTTCAAGACGGACGACGTCAGCGCCCGCGAAGTTGAAGAGCGCGCGAAATCGCCCAAGTATCACCGGCAGGCGCTGGTGTACGCGTGGGCAGCGCGGGCGGCGACGGGGCTGCCGGTGCGTGAGGTGGTGTTCCTGTTCGCCCGCGGTCCATGGGAGCACGCGATGGTTGTCGATGCGGCAT
>JBBTPG010000129.1:6055-13799 GCA_038066315.1 Chloroflexota bacterium
CTGGTGGCACGCGCGCCCCGGCTTCAACGCTCCCCCGCGCGCGAATTCGGGGCTTCCGCGCTCGGATGAGCGCCCGCGCGCGCGGTACGGGTGAGGATCCGTCCGGCCGCCCCTACGCAGCCGGCGAGGAATCCAAACCCGTAAGCGATGTGCAGACACGCGAAGACGACGGGTAACGGTGGGAGGCGTCGCCAACCGTGTTGCGGCACAAGTGCGAGGGATGCGATGGTGGCAGCGAGAGTATACACCAGCAGCAGCGCCTTGAGCGCGCCCGTGCGGCCCAAAATCGCGGCGAATATCGACGCACCGAGCGCCGTGACGAACGCGGCCGGGACCAGTTGCCGCGGGCGCGCCTGCGCGGGATGGCGGCGCAGCACTTCCGGCTTCGCGCGGCCGTAGCCGGCGTACTGCCGCCACACGGCGCCCAGCGTGCCGCGCACGGTGTAGCGCGCGCGGATGCCGGGCACCAGCATGATCGTGCCGCCGTGGCCCAGCAGGCGGTAGTTGAGCTCGTCGTCCTCGCCTTTGTCGATGTCCTCGGCGAAGCCGCCGATGCGGTCGAAGACGTCGCGGCGGTAGGCGCCGAACGCCACCGTATCGACCGGCCCCTCGCCGCCGATGCGGAACGACGCGCCGCCGACGCCGAATCGCGACGCCATGGCGAGCGCCACAGCGCGTCCGAGGTACGTGTCGCCCTCGCTTTCGATGACGCCTCCGACGCAGTCGGCGCGCCCATCCGGGCGCGCTTCGAAGAGCGCATCGACGTTGCGGCTCAGAAAGTCGGGCGCGATCGTCGCATGGCCGTCGATCCGGACGATCACCTCGCCGCGGGCGTCTGCCAGGCCGATGTTGAGGCCGGCGGCGGTTTTGCAACGCGGGTTCTGCAGCAGACGCAGGTCGATGGTCGACTCGGCGGCGAAACGGCTGACGATCTGCTCCGTCTGGTCCGTGGACTGGCCGTCGATGACCAGGACTTCGAAGCGGCTGCGCGGGTAGTCCTGCCGGGCGATGCTGTACAGGCAGCGCTCGATGTAGCGCCCTTCGTTGCGGACGGGGACGAGGATCGAGACGAAGGGCTGCCACATGGAGGCAGTGTACAGCGCCGTCCGCGGCGGGCTGAGCGCCAGCCCCACGGAGAAAGCCAGGCTGTATCTCTCGCGTAGCGTGGACTTCAGTCCGCATGGCGTCAAGCATCATGTAGAGGCGAGGCTCGCCTCGCCCGCGCCGTGTACGAATGCCCGAGGGGGCTGGATGCGGGCTATTCGACCGGCGTGGCGGCTTCGATGGGGCGCGTCTCCAGCGAGTCGAGGGCGGTACGGACGTTCTTGCCGAAGAGCTGGAGCTGCTCGTCGAGGCGGCGGAGCATCTCGGTAGCGTAGCGGTCGGCTTCGTCCATCTGCTCGTTGGCCAGCTTCTCCGCCTCGGCCATGCGGGCGCGGGCCTGGTTCTCCGTATCGAGCAGCATGCGGTCGCAGCGCGCCTCGGCCTCGCGCACGAGCATGTCGGCGCGCGCTTCCGCGGCTTTGACGATCGCTTCGTTCGCCAGGATGTCGTCAACCTGCTCCTCGGCGCGGCGGAGCTTGATCTTCGCCTCTTCCTCGGCGCGCTCGATCATCTCGTCGCGGCGACGGAGGACGTCTTCGGCCTCCTTGATCTCGTTGGGCAGGGCCGCGCGCATCTGGTCGACGAGGTCCAGCAGGCGGCGGCGGTCGACGACGACGCCGGCGCCGATGGGCATGCGGCGGCCTTCGGCGACCATCTCTTCAAGGCGGTCAATCAGGTGTAAGGAATCGATGGCGCACCTCCCTGTGCTCGGCGCCGCTATGTGCGCTCCGCGTATTTCTTCTTGAGCGCGCTCCACACGTGCGGCGGCACCAGATCGCTCACATCATACCCCAGCGCCGACACCTCGCGGATACGGGTGCCGCTGATGAACAGGTGCTCCAGGCTGGCCATCATGAAGAGAGACTCGATTTCGGGCGCCATCTTCTTGTTCATGAGCGCCATGTCGAACTCGGCTTCGAAGTCGGTGACGGCGCGCATCGAGCGGACGACGACGCTCGCGCCCTGCTTCCGCGCGAAGTCGACCATCAGGCCGGAGAACGACGTCACTTCGACATTCGGCATGTCGGCGACGGCTTCGCGCAGCAGCTTCACACGCTCTTCGGTGGAGAAGAGGTAGTTCTGCTTGAGATCGGCAACCGCCACCAGCACGCGGTCGAACATCTTCGCCGTCCTGCGGGCAATGTCGCGGTGGCCGTTGGTGACCGGGTCGAAGCGCCCGGGAAACATCGCCAGCGTCAAGATTCTCCCTCCCCCGCATAGATCGACACGGCGGTGTCTCCGTGCGTACGTGTCTTGTGCAGCCGCAGCCGTCCCAGCGCCTCCGGCGCCGCTGTTTTCCTGTGATGCTCCAGCACGAGCACCGAGTCATCGTCCACGAGCGCCGACACCGCCAGGGCGGACACCGTCGCCAAACCGCCCTCATCGTAATACGGCGGGTCGGCGAGGACGAGGGTATACGGGCCCGAAAGCCGTCCGATCGCGTGATCCGCTGTCAAGCGGTGTACCCGCCCGCGGGCCTCGAAACCGGTGCGCTTGAGGTTCGCGGTGATGATTGCGGCCGTCGCGGCGTCGCTCTCGACGAAGTCGGCTTCGCCGTCGCCGCGGCTGAGCGCCTCGATGCCGAGGGCGCCGGTACCGGCGTAGAGGTCGAGCACGCGCGAATAGTCGGCGCCGAGCGCGTCGAGGATGTCGAAGATGACGCCGCGGATGAGGTCGGACGTCGGGCGGACGCCGGGCCGGCCGGATGCGCGCGGCTTCGGAGGGCTGATCAGCGTCCGGCCGCGGGCGCTGCCCGCGATCACGCGCATGGGGGGTTGGTCGTTGGTCGTTGGTCGTTGGTGGCCTGACTGTACTCGCCGCGGCGGTGACGACGCCCGCGCGGACTGAAGTCCGCGCTACGAGCCGGCACAGTGGCGTGTATCTGCGAAGAGGAGTCGCGACCGTGCGAGCGCATCACTGCGGCGGCGGTGCGGGGGCGGCGACGACGTCGAGCGAGACGAGCTGGCCGGAGCGGACGACGCCGTCGCTGACGATCAGCGTGACCGTGTACGTGCCCTCCTTCACCGGCGCCGTCCACGTCACGGCGTCGCCGGTCTGCGGCGCCAGCGTGCCGTCGCCCGTCGACCAGGCCGGTGTCAGCAACTCGCCGTTGGGTCGGGAGAGCGTCAGGTTGCCGGTGTCGGAGACCTGCTGGACGGCCGTCCAGACGTCGGCGCCGCCGCCCTGTGTCGAGACGTCGTTGATCGTCACACCGCCGAGGCCGTGGCGCTGGGCGAGGTCGAGGCGGAACGCGGCGCTGAACGCGTTGGCGATCCACACCGTGCGCGTGCCGCCGCGCCCCGGGTACTTGAACGTGACCGACCGCGCGCTTTCGTCCCACTTCAGCCCGCTTGCGTTCTCGCTCGCGGCGAGGTTCTGGGCGATGAGCTGGACCTTCGCGCCGGGTGTGATGTCGCCCGCCGACTTCACCGATACGATGCTGGCGCGGGCGAGCGCGTCGTCAAGCGAGAGGGTGCGCACGCCGTCGCCGCCGCGTTCGACGCTGAGCGCGCTGATGCTGAGCAGCACCTTGGTGCGGTCTACCTTGTCGGTGATGTAGTTGAGCGCGGCCTCGGTGTTCTGGAAGTACAACTCCTGGTCCAGCTCGCCGGCCAGCTCCAGCGTGTCCGCGAGCTTGCCGATCTGTTCCCAATCGTAGGCGCCGGACTGCATGGCGCCGTTCTCGTTCGCAGGCATGGGCAGGGTCAGGGTGAGCGTGCGGCCGTCCGCGTGCAGCGCTTTTGCGAGCAGGCCGGCGAAGCTCGTGAACTGCGGGCGCAGCGTGGCGTTGACGCCGCGATAGTCGATATCGATGCCGGCGAAGTTGCCCTGCTTCACCGCATCGGCGATGGCGGCGGCGTGCTTCGCCTGCAGGTCGCTGGAGCGGAGGATGTTGTCGACGACGTCCGCGCTTGGCGCCACGATGGCGGGCACGACCTTATAGCCGGCCGGCGGCACCGCGGGCGGCTGGCCGATGATGGTGCCGTCGCCGACGGGGATGAAGACGATCGGGTGGAGCGTCGTGATCACGGACTCAGCGCGCTTGTCGATGGTTGCGCCGGCGGGCATCGCGCCTGCGACCTGCAGCGTCGCCTTGCTGCGGCGGAGCACCGCCACGTTGCCGGGCAGCGAGCTGACGTCGCCCCGCGCGGCCTCGCCGCCCGCCACCAGCGTCGCGTCGGAGAGGCGCTGCCACTTGCCGTCGACGTAGGTGTAGAGCGCAAGGCTGCGCTGCTCGGTCTGCTTTTCTTTCAAGGGTATGGTGATCTTGGCGGCGCCGCGCTGGTCCGCGGGCGCGGCCAGGTCGAAATGCGCGGACGCCGCGACGAGGCCGGCAGGGAGCTTCGGCATGCCGGTGCGCACGGTGGACCGGTAGGTGTCCGCGGTGCCGGGCCCGCTCGGGACGCTGGAATCGCCGCCGCCACGGCTCAGGATCGAAACGGGCGGCAACAGGAGGACGAGCAACAGGATGGCCAGCCCCAGGATCGTCCCGGCGACGTAGATCGCCGCGCGGTCCGGCCCGCCCGGCTCGCCGCTTTCGGTGGTCCTCAGGATGCGGTCGAAGGGGCCGCGTGGTTGCGTCGCCATCGGCGGCCGCGCGCTCAGTTGGAGCGCGGTGGCCCGTACCTCCGTCGAGATTCGTCACGTGTGAGCGACCGGCCGGACCGGACGGTCACCGCGGAAGTGTGGCTATCAAGGCGTCGGAGATCAACTGCCGCCGAATCGAGGGGTTCCGCGCCTTCAGAGGATGGCCCCCGGGACGAGCTATTCTATCAGAGGCGGCTCATGCAACATGCGCATGAACCGCTTGCGTGATCCGGGTGTGCGCGCCTTTACAGGCGGCGATCGCGCGGGTATACTCGGCGCGTCCTGACTGGGGCCGATCCGCCTCAGTTCTTTTTTTCACAATCAAACCCGCGTCGCGCATCGCGCAGGCGCCAGGGGTAAGTGACGGGAACGTTGCCATGGTCGAGAAGTCGCAGCCCATCACGAAGGCTGGCCTGAAGAAGATAGAAAAAGAGCTCGCGCACCTGGAGACAGTGCGCCGCCGCGAGGTTGCCGACAAGATCCACCAGGCGAAAGAGCTGGCCAGCACGCAGAACAACGCCGAGTACGAGGACGCCAAGAACGAGCAGGCGATGGTCGAAGGCCGTATCGCCCAGCTCCAGAGCCTGGTCACGAACGCGTCGATCATCGACGAGGCGGGCGCGCACAGGTCGAAGCTGGTGATGCTCGGAAGCTGCGTGAAAGTGAAGAGCAGCGAGGGTAAGTCGCAGGAGTACATCATCGTCGGCCCGGCGGAGGCCGACCCGCGCGAGGGCAAGATCAGCAACGAGTCGCCTGTTGGCCGCGCGCTGATGGGCAAGAAGCTGCACGACGAGGTGCAGGTGAGCGTGCCGAAGGGCGTCATTACGATGAAGATCACGAAGATCAGTTAGCGGTCGTTGGTCGTTGGTCGTCGGTTCTCGATCCTCGCTTCCCGCTTCTCGTCTCCCGCTTCTCTGTCTTATACCCTACGCACATGCCTGGCGAAGACGAACTGATCCAGTTGCGCCGCGAGAAGCTCGCGCGGTTGCGGGCGCGCGGGGTCGACCCGTACCCGGCGCGCACGCCGCGCACACACACCGCCGCCGACGCGATCGCCGCGTTCGAGCGCTGGGAGGCGGGGCCGGACGAGGCGACGCGCGGCGACGCGCCCAGCGTGTGCGTCGCGGGGCGGATCACGGCGCTGCGCGATATGGGCAAGGCGTCGTTCCTGGACGTGCGCGACGGCACCGATCGCATCCAGTGCTACCTGAAGAAGGACATCATCGGCGAAGAGGCGTATGCCGGTATCGCCGACCTCGACCTCGGCGACTTCCTGGCCGTCTCGGGGCCGCTGTTCCGCACGCGCACGCACGAGATCACGGTCGAGGCGCGCTCGTACGACGTGCTCACGAAGGCGCTGCGGCCGCCGCCGGAGAAGTGGCACGGCATCGAGGACGTCGAAATCCGCTACCGCCAGCGCTATCTCGATCTGCTGGGCAACGCCGAGGTGCGGGAGCTCTTCCGCAAGCGATCGGCCGTCGTCGCGGGGATCCGGCGCTACCTGGACGCGCGCGGGTTCATGGAAGTCGAGACGCCGGTGCTGCAGGCGGAGGCCGGCGGTGCGGCGGCGACGCCGTTCGTCACGCACCACCGCGCGCTGGACCAGGCCTTCTTCCTGCGCATCTCGCTGGAGCTGCACCTGAAGCGGCTGATCATCGGCGGCTTCGACCGCGTGTACGAGATGAGCCGTATCTTCCGCAACGAGGGCGTGTCGTGGAAGTACAACCCCGAGTTCACGATGCTCGAGACGTACGAGGCCTACGCCGACTACAACGACGTCGCGCGCATGGTCGAAGACATGGTGTCGGGCATCGCTCGCGACGTGTTCGGCGGCACGGCCGTGCGGTTCGGCGAGCACACGCTCGACCTTTCGCCGCCGTGGGGGCGCGTGACGATGCGCGACGCGCTGATCGAGCACGCGGGCATCGACTTCGAGGAGTTCCGCACGCGCGAGAAGCTGCTGGAGGAGTTGCAGCGCCGCAAGCTCAGCGACATCGACCCCGGCTGGTCGTGGAGCAAGCTGCTCGACGAAGCCGTCTCGCACTACGTCGAGCCGAAGCTGATCCAGCCGACATTCCTGCTCGACTACCCGAAGGAGATCTCGCCGCTGGCGAAGAGCAAGCCCGGCGTACCGGGGATCGTCGAGCGCTTCGAGGTATTCTGCGCCGGCTTCGAGCTGGGCAACGCGTACTCCGAGCTGAACGACCCGATCGACCAGCGCGAGCGTTTTGAGACGCAGGCGCGTCTCGCGGCCGCCGGCCTCGAAGAGGTAGAGACGCTCGACGAAGACTTCCTCGTCGCGCTGGAGCACGGCATGCCGCCGACGGGCGGCTTCGGCATGGGCATCGACCGGCTGGTGATGATCCTCACCGGGCAGACGTCCATCCGCGAAGTGATCCTCTTTCCGCAGCTCCGCAAGAAAGACCAGTAGCGGAGCGGCACGACCATGAACCCTCCGCCCGCAGTGCGGGCCGCGATGCGCGAGTGGCAGGCCGTCACCGACGATCTCGTCGCGATCGCGCGCGCCTTCGCTCCGGCGCGCTGGGATGCGCCGAGTGCATGCGGCGGCTGGACCAACCGGCAGCTGCTCGTTCACCTGGCGACCGGCTACGGCGTGCGCATCGCCGCGCTCCAGGCGGCCGTCGAGGGCACGCCCGCGCATGAGATCGATGCGGACGCCGCGAACGCGCGGAACGTCGAGCGGCTGGCGGGCGCGGCGGCGGAGGAGATCATCGCCGAGCTGGTGCAGGTGCGCGGGCGGGTGCTGGTGCTGCTGTCGCGCCTGGCGGCGGAGCATCTCGATGCGCGGATTACGCTAGGCGGCGGCAAGCCGCTGCGCGAGGCGCTGGCCACGCTCGGCCAGCACGACCTCGAACACGCGGCGGAGCTTCGCGGCTAGCGCGGTTGGGCACAGCTGAGGCTACGCGGCTACCTTCTTTCCTTTCGGCGTCCTCCGCGACTCTGTGGTGAATCCGCCTCGCCTGCGGAATCCGCAGCCCTGCTTCGCTTGAGACTTTCCGGCGATCGAGCCACAATGCCCCTCACTACTGGC
>JBBTPG010000130.1:0-4289 GCA_038066315.1 Chloroflexota bacterium
AGCCGCTACCATGCGGCGTGCCTCGCTTCTTCTTCGAGACCGACGCCGCGGAGCCATGCCCGATCGACCTGGGCGGGCCGGGCGACGTGCTCGTCTACTTCCTCTCGCTCGCCTTCTCGACGCGCTACGGCTCGCTGCACCCGCTCTCGCAGTTGGCGCTGCTGCTGCGCGGCGAGATGAAGATCAACCTCGGCCCCCTGACCACGTTCGCGGACCGCGACGTTGAGGTCGAGGCCGACCAGGTGGAACTGGACCGCGTGTGGCAGGACGCGGCGCCGCTGCTGGAGACGCTGCGCTCTGTGACCGCGGCACTGGCGTCGGGCGACGAGCGGATCGCGTTGCTGACAGAAGATGCGCCGGACCTGGCAGCCCGGCTGGGCGACCTGCTGCGCATGGCGGAGTGGGCGGCCGAACGCGGCGCGCGCGTCCGCATGACGTTCGAGCTGTGAGCGCGGGCGGATCATGGCGATCGGTGCGCGCCTGCTACGATCGGCATCCGTGGGCGCTCGACGCCACGCTGATCGCCATCGTGACGGCGGTTGCGGCGGCGCTCCGCCTGACGCTGCTGGGCGACATCCCCTTCGGCGTGCACCCGGACGAGGCGCAACTCGGCACCGACGCACACAAGATCATGCACGGCCACCTCATCGGCGTGTACACGCACGCGGCGCTGGGGCAGCCCGCCGGCCACTCGTACATCACGCTGCCGTCGATCTGGCTGCTGGGCGATACCGCCTTCGCGCTGCGGCTGCCGCTCGCCCTCGTTGGGCTCGCGGCCGTCCCGCTCCTCTACCTGCTCGTGCGCGTGGCGTACGCGCGAATCGAGGCGTTCTTCGCTTCGGCGCTGCTCGCCGTCTCGTACTGGCACCTGCTGTACAGCCGCGTCGCGCACTGGTCGATCTCCTACGGCACCGTGCTGTTGGCGGCGCTGCTCTGCCTGATGCTGGGCATCAGGACGCGGCGGTGTGCATGGTTCGTCGCGGCGGGCTTCCTGCTGGGGCTCGGCGTCTACACGTACAACATCTATCCGATCGCGGTCGTCGCCTTCGCGGCGTCCGTCGCAGCCATCACACTCGTCCGGTACCGGAGCGCCGAGCAGCGTTGGTGGCGCGGGTCTGTGCTGGCGATGTTTGCGGCGGCGCTCGTCGTGGCGTTGCCGATGATCGCCTACGTCGCGCGCCCCAGCTCGTACTACTGGAAGCACGTCGAGGACTATTCGAGCGTGGGCGTGACGCGGTCGCAGGAGTTCAAGTCCGCAGGCATCCGGGGAAAAACGCGGCTGATCGGCGAGCAAGCCGGCACGTTCCTGCGCGCGTACACGTGGGACGGCGAGCGGGATAACGTCGACGCGAGCGGCCTGCGGGCCACCTTCGATCCGCCGACGCTGATCCTGCTGGCGGTCGGGCTCGTGATGGCCGTCCGGCGCAGGCGCGAGCCGATGGTGATCGCGGCGCTGTGCTGCTTCTTCATCATCCCCCTGCCGGCCGTGCTGCAGCGGGGGTCGATCACGCGGCAGCCGCTGGGCGCCGCGCCGTACGCGATGTTCTTCGCCGCGCTGCCGCTCGCCGCGATCTGGCGCGCGGCGTGGGAGTCGCACGGACGCTGGCGTCTGCCCGCGATGGGCGCGGTCGCCGCGATCGTCGCGATCATCACCGCGATCACCGTGCACGATTACTTCTGGGCGTGGCGCCGGGCGGAGCTCGTGCGGTTCGTGTATCACGCGGAGATTACGGCGGCCAGCTCCTACATGCGTACGTTGCCGCCGGACGGCTCCATCTTCTTCTACAGCGACCGCCACTCGATCAACCTGGAGACGCGGCAGTTCCTGGCGCCCGGCGTGCGCGGGAACGACCGGTCGTCGGAGTTCAGCTCATTCGGCGGGTCGATCCAGATCTACGACCGGTCGCGGCCCGTGGTGTTCGTGCTGCTGGGACGGTATCGGAGCCTGCTGCCCGAGCTGGAGCGGACGTATCCGGGTGGCCGTGCGGTCGAAGTCACGCACGACGGCGTGACCGAGTTCGTGGCGTACGAGCTGCCGGCGTCGCCGTGATGTGCGCGGGTTCAGCGGATCGCCCTGCGCTCGTTTCCCTGTCGTGCACCCGTCCATCCCGCTCTCTCTGCGTCCTCCGCGCCCCTTCCCCACGGGGCGTAGCCGAGCCATAGGCTCTGCGGTGAATCTGTCAGCGCGCCACAACAACAGAGGCCCCGTCTCCGGAGCCTCTGATTTCTGACCTCTGACCTCTGACCTCTGTTCTCCCGCGCCTAGCGCGCCTTAATCTTCTCCGCCACATCCCCGAGCCCCAGCGACTCGAGCTTCTTCTTGCTCGGGGCCGCCGTCTCCGGGTCCCAGTCGCACGCGGCAAGGAAGTCCTGCTCCAGCGTCTTCACGTCCAACTGGATATCTTTGTGCGGCCCCGCCTCTAACGGCGACGCGCCCCAGAGGCGGCCCGGGATGCGGCGCTTCGTCGGGATGTCGCCCTCGCGGATGTTGAACGCCATCCGTATGTTGGCGATGCGCTCGCCGGCTTGCCGCATCTCTTCGTGCGTCGTGTCCCAACCCGTCTCCGCGTTGATCCACTCCGGGATGCGGTCGTTCGGCGCGCCCATCATGATGAACTGGCACATGCCCGTCGCGTTCACGACGTGCATGTACTCCGACGAGTCCTTGTGGTGCTTGCCCCGCTCCGTCGCCTGCGTGCGGTCCTGCGGCGCCCTCACGAAGTTCCATGCCGGCCGCGGCGCAGCCTCGTACTGCGTGTGCCGCGCGGGCGTCGCGTCCAGCTTGTACGTCGTGAAGTACTCCGGCTGGAGCTTGGCGTCGTGCATCGGCAACTCCTCGCCCCCGACCTCCATCGCGAACTCCAGCGACTTCGGACCGATCTTCGCCGCCGCCGCCTTGACACCGTCGCCGAACAGCTCGCCGAGCGCGCCCTCCTTCGTGCCGATCTTGTGCAGCGCCGCCATGATCGCCTCGGTGTTGCCCCACCGCAGGTCGATGCCGTCGGTGTCTTCCTTCGTGATCAGCCCGTTCTCGAAACACTCCGTCGCGAACGCGAGCGTCGAGCCGGCGGCGATCGTGTCGAGGCCGTACTGGTTGCAGAGGTGGTTGGCGTACTGGAGCGAGTTGAGGTCGTTGTTCAGCATCATCGTGCCGAACGCCGTCGTCGTCTCGTACTCCGCGCGGTGCGTGTGGTGCGGGTACGGGTAGCGCGCGTCGTTCGTGATCTTCCCGTCAGCCGCGTTGGCGTTGGTGAGTCTGGCGATGTTGGCCTCGATGGTCTGCTTCTGGTCGTCCGCCGCCGCGGCCAGCGCTGTCCGCAGCTCCGCGATCTCCCCCTCGCGCTTGGCGATGCGCACCTTCGCCTGGTTCTCCTGCTCGTCCCACGCGTACGACTCGCCGCCGCACGCGACCGGGCAGTGCCAGCACGCGTACTTCTTGTCCATGCGGGCGTTGAAGTCGTTGCCCGTGAGCACGTTCGCCTGCGGGAAGTCCACCATGCCGACGCCGCCCCAGTTCTTCACCGGCGCGTCGCCCGACATCGCCGATGGGAACGTGATGCCCGTCGTGCCGTAGGTGCGGAAGAAGTTCGTGATCGGCTTCGCGAACTCGTCCAGCGATTGTCGCACCTGTTTCATGATCTCCGGGCTGGAGCCGATGATGTTCTTCGACGCGTTGACGACGATCGCCTTCACGTTCTTCGAGCCCATCACGGCGCCCAGGCCGCTGCGCGCCGCAAGCCGTCCGCGCTCGTTGCAGATGCCCGCCATCAGCGACATCTTCTCGCCGGCGGGGCCGATGCACGCGACGCTGGCCTTCTTGCCGTGGCGCTCCTTCAGCTTCATCTCGACGTCGATCGCCTGCATGCCCCAGAGATCGCTGGCGTCCTTGATCTCGACCTTGTCGTCGTCGATGTGGATGTACACCGGTTTGCTGGACTTCTCGTACAGCATGATGCCGTCCCAGCCGGCGTTCTTCATGTACGGGCCGAAGTCGCCGCCCGCGTTCGCGTCGCCCCAGCCGCCCGTCTTCGGCGACTTGCCGACCGCCTGGTAGCGGATGCCGAAAAACGGCGTGCCCGTCAACAGGCCAGGGAACAGGCCCAGCACGTTCTGCGGGCCCAGCGGGTCCGCCCCCGCCGGGATGCGGTCGAACAGCAGCCGCGCGCCAATGCCGTAGCCGCCGAGATAGTTCCGGTACATCTCCTCCGGTATCTGCTCAACCTCGATGGTGCCCGCGTTGAGGCGGACGTTGAGCATCTTGCCGTTGATAGCGCCGTTCATCATGGGTG
>JBBTPG010000131.1:0-1659 GCA_038066315.1 Chloroflexota bacterium
TTCTCCCAGATCGGCGTCGCGATGCTGCCAGGCTCGACGATGGAGACCTCGATCTTCCACGGACGCAGCTCGATGCGCAGCGCGTCCGTCAGCGCCTCCATCGCGAACTTCGATGCGCTGTACGGCCCCGTGAACGGCGTCGCAAGCTTCCCGCTCACCGAGCCGATATTCACGATGCGCCCCCGCGCCGTGCGGATCAGCGCCAGGAACGCCTGCGTCACCGCGATCTGCCCGATGACGTTGATCTCCAACTGCCGCCGCAGGTCGTCGATCGGCACGAACTCCAGCGGCGCCGCGACTGCGATGCCGGCGTTGTTCACCAGTCCGTCGAGCCCGCGCGCACCGAGCTCCTGCGCCACGGCGTCGCACGCGCTCGCGATCGACGCCTGGTCCGTGACGTCGATGCGCACCGGGATCAGCCGCGCCGACGCCTTTCGTTGCAGTGCCTCGCCGTCCGCGCCCTTCCGCACGCCCGCGAACACCCGCCAGCCCAGCGCGTCGAGGTGCAGCGCGCACGCCTCGCCGATACCCGTCGATGCGCCCGTGATCACCACTGATCGCGTCGATCCTGTGCCGTCCGTCGTCATGTGAGCCTCCCCGAATTCGTGTAGCAGTCGTGTGGTCGCATTTTGGACGATCGTACACCAAGCCGCGCGAAGCGGCAGAGCGCCGTCCCGATTCGACCGGGACGGCGCTCCGAAAGGCAGAGCTGACAAGCTGACTAGCTGAACGCTGACCGCCCCGGCCCCTACGGCCTCACGCCGGTCAGTTTCGCCACTTTGATCGTGTTGAACAGCGCCGTGCTCACATACCACTTGACGCGCGTCCGCGTCGCGTCTTTCGTCTCCAGGCTGCCGATCGTCTCGACCTGCAGGCCGCCCGGCGCCGTCAACCCGGCGAGCGCGCCCTCGCCCATCTGCATCGCGTACACCGTCGAGCAGTCGGTGCTGGTGCCGACGGTCTTCGCGTCGGAGATGTAGTCCGAGACGCCGACCGGCACGCCGTCGTAGAACTGCACCATCTGGCCGAACTCGTTGCGGTCCGTCTGCAGCATGCTGCCCGTCGTCCGCGCGAGGTTGTTCAGCGTGCGCCGAGAACGCTTGCTCATCAGCAGCATCGCGGGCGGCCCGCCCTTCACCAGGTCGATCACCTCGTCGAGCTTCGCCAGCGTCAGCGTCGCGCCGTTCGCGCCCATCGTCGCGATCTGGCCGCCCGTCGTCAGCTTGTCGACGCCGTCGAACGACTTCGCGTCGACCAGCGTGTCGCCGTTGATGAACGTGTCCTCGAACTTCTGCTGCACCGCCTTCGCCTTCAGCCGGATGACCGCCGCCTGCAGGTCCTGGATGTTGCTGCGCGTCGTCAGCAGGAAGTTGTCGATGTCCGCGTCGCCGCCGACGATCGACAGCGTCGCCGTGATCTGCGAGAACGTCGGCGTCCCCTCCGTCCACGTGTCGCCGACGTTGAAGAACGTCGCCGCCGGGTTCGTGTTCTCGCGATTGTACGTCAGCCCGTTCCCCGTGATCTCGATGAACGGCAGCGCCTGGAGGATCGGCGAGTCGAGCACGATCGTCTCGATCACCCCCTGCAGCACGATGTCGTTCGAAAGCTTCGCCGCTTCCGCAAGTGTCAGAGCCATCTGTTGGTCTCCTTGTGATTGGT
>JBBTPG010000132.1:0-1069 GCA_038066315.1 Chloroflexota bacterium
CGTAAGGACAGGTCTTGAGACCTGTCCGCCTCGTCGCTCGGCGAACCCGAGCGGACAGGACTGAAGTCCTGTCCTTACGTGTCACATCTATTCCGCCATCATCCGCGAAACCACTCGCCCTCCGTAAGGACAGGTCTTGAGACCTGTCCGCCTCATCGCTCGGCGAACCCCGAGCGGACAGGACTGAAGTCCTGTCCTTACGTGTTACATATCTATTCCGCCATCATCTGAACAATCTGCGGTCTCGCTACACAAGCGGCAACTCGAAGCGGGCTTCGGGGTTGTAGATGGGCACCAGCGCGCCGATGCTGCTGAGGAACGTCAGCGCGACCTCGTTGTCCTGCGGCAGGCGGCCGCGGATGCGCTTGTACCCCTTGTCGCGCGCGAAGCCGAGCGCGTACTCCGCCAGCGACGTGCCGATGCCGCGGCGGCGCACGTCCTTCAACATCCAGACGCCCAGCACCACCGTGTCCGGCTCGAACGTATCGAAGTCGAGCGCCGCGAAGCCGACCGCCTTACCGTCGATCATCGCCAGGAACGCGCCGCCCTCGCTGCCCATGCGACTGATCCACGTGCGCACCTCGTCGGGCGAGAGCGCTCGCTCGAACCCGACCGGGTTCGGCTCCTTCACCACCTCGGTGATCACGGACGCGATGGCGTCCGCGTCGTTGACGTTCGCCTGCCGGTATGTCGGTTCGGCCTGTACGTTCGTCTCGCTCATGATCCTGGCCTCCCTACGGGTCGTAGACCTGCTCCTGGGCCTCGGTGCCCGCCGCCGGGCGCCGTGTCGCTATTGTAGTCCTTCTCAGCGCGCGTGTACCGCGTCGACCATGTCCAGAAAGCGCTCGAACAGATACATGTTGTCCAGCGGGCCCGGCGACGCCTCGGAGTGGTACTGGATCGTCATCACCGGCTCACGGCGATGCCGCAGTCCTTCGACCGTGCCGTCGTTGACGTTGCGGTGGCTTACCTCGACGTCCGCCGCCAGCCCCGCGTCATCGACGGCGTAGCCGTGATTCTGCGCCGTGATGTACACGCGGCCGGTCGCCTCGTCGCGCACCGGGTGGTT
>JBBTPG010000133.1:0-6746 GCA_038066315.1 Chloroflexota bacterium
CCGCCGCGGAGGCGCGGATCGAGGACGTCGCGCAGGGCGTCGCCGAACATGTTGAAGCCGTAGACGAGCAGCGCGATGGCGATACCCGGCCAGATGGCCTGGATGGGGTGTGCACGGAACTGTGACGAGCCGGAGATGTTGAGCATGCCGCCGAGCGATGGGAATGGCGGCGGTATCCCGTACCCCAGGAAGCTGATCGCCGCTTCGGCGAGGATGACGGTGCCGACGCTGACGGTGGCGAGCACGATCGCGACCGGGACCACATTGGGCACGATATGGCGCAGGACGATGCGGGCGTCCGTCGCGCCGATCGTGCGCGCCGCGTCGACGTACTGGTTGTTGGCCGTGGCGATCGCGGCTCCGCGCACGACGCGCGCGGAACCCATGGCGATGATGAACCCGACGATGACGGTGATCCACACCATGCGCGAGTAGGGACCGGATCTGCCGGCGAAGACGTTGAGGCCGTAGATCAGCAAAATGATCGGTGGTATGGCCAGGACGATGTCGACGAGGCGCTGGGTGATGGTATCCACCCAGCCGCCGAAGTATCCGGACACGGTGCCCAGGAGCATGGAGAGGAACACCGCGATCGAGACGCCGCCGAACCCGATGAGCGCGGAAATTCGCACGCCGTAGAGGACGCGTGCGAGCACGTCGCGGCCCGACTGGTCCGTGCCCATCCAGTGTCCGGCGGAGGGGCCGAGGTTTTCTTCGCCGAAGACCTGATCGTTGTAGCCGGTCGGCGCGAGGATGTGCGCGTTGCTGCCAACGGCCGCTCCGTCGACGAAGACGGCGACGACGAGCATGGCGACGACGATGAGGCCGCCGACGGCGCCAAGCGGCTTGCGGCGGCAGAAGCGCCAGGCGGAGTGCGACCATCTGGCAAGGCCCCCCCGCTGCCCGGAAACAGCCAGCTCACGCGCGAGTAATGGGACTTCAATTGTTGCCATCAGCTGTACCGTATCCGCGGATCGAGGTAGGCGTACGCGATGTCGACAACGAGATTCGACACGACGACGGCGATGGCGGTGAGCAGCGCTATCGCCTGCACCGCAGTGTAGTCACGGAACCCGATGGCCTGAAAGAACCATTGCCCGATGCCCGGCACGTTATAGATGCTCTCGACGATGACGCTGCCGCCGACGACGATCGGCACCTGCAGGCCGAGTACCGTGATCACGGGGATCATCGCGTTCTTCATGGCGTGACGGGTGACGACGCTGCGCTCTCTGAGCCCCTTCGCCCATGCCGTGCGGACGTAGTCCTGGCGGAGGACTTCGAGCATCTGCGTCCGCATCAGGCGCATGATCGTTCCGGACAGACTGACACCCAGGAGCACCGACGGTCCGAGGGGGATGAAGTATCCGAACGGGAAGACCAGGAACTTGAGGTTCGCGTACGGGTCTTCCCAGATCTGGCGATACTCCTGGGGCAGCGGCGTGGCCGCCGTGAACCAGACCGATGCGTACACGATGATCATCGTCCCGAGCCAGAACGACGGTATGGCGAGGAAGCCGATCGAAAGGCTTCGGCCAAGATAATCCGCGATCGAATCCTGTCTGATCGCGGAGACGATGCCGATGGGCAACGCGAGGACCAGGGAGACGACGAGCGCGATCACCGCCATCTCAATGGTGGTCGGCAGCGTGTTACGCAAGCGGTGGCTGATGGAGCTGCGGTCACGCAGCGAGTCGCCGAAGTCGAGCGTGGCGATGCCGCCGATCCAGTAGAAGTACTCCTGGTATGCCGGCTTGTCGAGGCCGAGGTCCCGTTCGATCTTTATGCGCAGCTCGGGTGTCACTTCGTTATCGCCGGCCACCTGTTGGACGAGGTCGCCGGGGAGCACCCGCAGCATGAAGAAGACGATCATCGAGACGCCGACGAGCGTGGGAACCGCGAGGAGCAACCGCTTGAGGATGTACTGCTGCATGCGCTGGCCTGAACTTCGGCGGCCGCCACGCGGGCGGCCGCCGAGCTTCCTGGATGCTACGCCGTGGATTCCCCGCGCTACGCGGAGAACCAGCTCTTCAATGCGCCTTCGGTACCCAGGGCGTACGTTGTCGGGCCCGTCGTGTTGAGCGCGCCCTTGAGCTTGGGACTGCGCGCGCCGAACTCTACCGGTGTGACGACAGGCACGTAATACATCTTCTGCGACGCGTACTTCTGCAGTTCGAAGTTCTGCTTGCGGATCTCCTCGACGGACTGCGCGGCGAGCATCTTCTTGATGTTCGCCTGCAGGTCGGGATCGCTGACGCTGGAATGGTTGCGGCCGCCGCCGGCGTCCTTTGCGTTGAACATGTTCTGCCAGTACGCGGCGATGTCGCTGAACACGGACTCGAGGCTGAAGGCCATGCCGTCGAACTTGCCGGTAAACGTGGTGGAGATGTAGCTGCCGTATTCCTCCGGCACCTCCTTGACCTTGATGCCAACCTGCTGGAAGAGCGCCGTCAGGCCGTCCTTGACGATCGGGTAGTACGGCACGATGGTGGTGTAGACGGTGCTGGCGAAGTGCATCGGCACTTCGAATCCGTCCGTAAACCCTCCCGCACTGAGAAGCTTCTTCGCTTCGGCGACGTCGTACTTGTAGTACTTGCCGGCGGCGCCGATGTCGCTGCCCTGCGGGTCGAGCCACCAGCTCTTGCCGAAGCCGCCGTTAATGGGCATGTTCGGCCAGAGGCCGCCCTGAGGCGATACGCGCTTGAGAAGCGCGTCGCGGTTGATCGCCATCGAGAGGCCCTGGCGCACGCGCTCGTCGTTGAACGGCGGCTTGGCGGCCGTGTACGACTCCGGCTGGAAGATCATCATGCTGAGAATGTTGCGCGGCGCGCCATCAAAGATGGCGTTTGGCGACTGGCTCTTGGTGGAGTCGAGCAGCGTCGGCGGGACCGAGATGGTGTCGAGGCTGCCCGCCGCGAACTGCGAGAGCACCTGGTTCTGGTCGGTGATGATCGCGAGGTTGACGCCGTCGATGTAGGGCAGCGGATTCCCCGCGCTGTCCTTCTCGAAGTAGTCGGGGTTCTTCTTCCACGACATTTCTACGCTGGGCGTGAACTTGTCGAAGATGAACGGACCGGAGCCGAGCATGCCGTCTTCGCTGGCCTTCTCGCTCGACTCGATGAACTCCTTCGGCATGATCCAGAGGTCCTGGAACGATGCGATGCGGTTGAGGAAGAGGCCGAACGGCTCCTTCAGCTTGAAGGTGACGACCTGGCCGACTGCCGTGACCTTGTCCACGAAGGACATGTTGCCCTTGTTGGGCGAGATCGACTGATAGCGCGTGAATGAGTAGACGACGTCGTCGCCGGTGAGTTTGCGGCCGTTGACGGGCGGCAGGTTGTGCCACTTGACGTCGTCGCGCAGGGTGAAGATGTAGGTCAGCGGGTCGGGGTTCTCGACCTTCGCCGCGAGCTCCAATTCCGTTGTGTACCACTGCTCCTGCGGCAACTCGCCGACGACGGTCTTGAATCGCAGCAGCCGGCTGTAGGAGTACGACGCGAGCGCGTGCGTGAGGAACGTCGACGCTTTGTGCGGGTCTTTGCCGAGCACGAGGCTGACGGTGCCGTGCAGCGTGCCGCCGGGCTTTGGCGTGCCCTCGCCGGCCGCGGTCTTGCCGGCGGCGGGCGTGGTACCGGCGGCAGGCGTTTTGTCCTTGCTGCTGCCGCCACCGCAGCCGACGATGGCGATGGCGCCGGCGGCGGAGCCGCCGACGGCCGCCATCTGCAGCGCTCTGCGGCGGCTGATGCGTTCCGCGGTGATCTTGTTCCAGAATGAGTCTCCGGCGCCCATGGTTCCCTCCCTGTGAAGTCGAACTCTCCCTCGTGTGAAGATTCTACTACGGTTTTGGCTCGTGGGAGTCGCTGGTGCGATAGAAAATATCGCAACGCCAGATTCGGAGTCGTGCGCGCGCGCGTTCAGGGGAGTGTGAACATGAGCTGAACGCCATCAATCATGCCCAGGCGCGCGGCGGCGCCGGCGTTCAGTTCGAGGACATAACGGACGGGCGACGGGGCCGCGTATCGGCGAAGCTGCTCGTCCGGGGCGCCGGGCTGAGGCTGCACGCCGGCGGTGACGCCGGCGACGCGCTTGTCCTCGCCGATCCACACCATATCGAGCGAGAAGCGCATGCCCTTCATCCAAAACGCCGGTACCCGCGTCTCGTGCAAATCGAAGATCATCCCGGCGTCCGGCGCGAGCCTGTCGCGATAGCCGAGGCCGCGCTCGCTCTGCGCGGGGCTCGACGCGACTTCGACATCAATGTCGCGGGCGCCCTGCGGCGTATCGAAGCGGATCTGTGCCGTCCCAAAGACGATGTGGGCGACTTCGAGCGTTGCCGTTGGCGATGTGCGTGCTGGCGATGGATGCGACGATCCGGAGCACGCGACGAGCAACACGGCGAGCGAGAGCGGAGAGGCGGCGGCGAGTCTGCGCATCGAAGCCCATGATACACTTCGCCGGCATCGCCGGATCCGGAGGAGTATGTGAGCGCAGATCTTCGCCCGCCGACCGGAGACGCAGCGATCGGCGCGGCGCAGAGAGGCCCTTCGCTGGCCGATGCGGCGGGCGATCGCGCGTCGAACGTGCGGACGGGGCTGCGGCTCCTTGCGACGGCGCTGGCGGGGTCGTGGGCGGGCTACTTCTTGTTCACGGGCATGCCGCAGCTCACGCTGCACGTGTTTCCACGCACGCTCACCGTCCACATCATGGTCGGCGCGGTCGTGCTGGTGTATCTCGCGTACCTTGCCGTTTTGCGGCGGCTGCCGGGCGGCTCGCCGCTCGATCTGCCGGTGCTGGGCGTGATCGGAGCGTACGCGCTCGCGACGTACACGTCGCTGAGCTGGCGCGCGAGCCTGGAGCCGACGCTGCAGATCGGCGTCGCCATCATCGCCTTCTACGCGCTCGCCGACCTGCCGTTTCTGGGCGCGGCGCAGCTACGGCGTGCGTTCATGCTCGTTGGAGCAACGCTCGCGATCTACACGCTGTGGGTGGTGGGCAACGACTACGCCGACTACCTGCGGCTGGCGAACAAGGTCGAAGGACTCGATACCAGCAACATCTTCCCGCCGACGGTGCCGCGCGTCCACGACGTCAGCGATCACCCGAACGTGCTGGCGATGCTGATCACGCTGTTCATGCCGTTCTTCGCTGTCAGCGCGTACCGCGCGGCGCCGAGGTGGGAGCGCGCGGGCGGGTTCGCGGGGCTATTCGTCGGCGGCTGGGCCATCTTCCTCACGCTTTCGCGGGGCGGCTGGGCAGGTGCGGCGGCCGGCGTCGTGTTCACGGTTGTCGGCGCGTGGCTGACGGTACGCGTGTCCGAGCGCGAGCAGGAGGGGCGTCCGCTGACGTGGGAGACGTTCGTGCCGGCGGGGTTCAGCCCGACGGCGCTGGCGGCGGTCGGCGGCGCGATCGCGCTGGCGGTGTTCGGGACGCTGGCGTTCCTCTCGAGCTCATCGACGAGGCCGGGCTGGCTGTTCCGTTCGTCGTTGTCGGCGCGGCAGGACGCGTGGCAGGTGGGACGCGACATCTTCACGGACCATCCGCTGACGGGCGCGGGGCCGAACGTCTTCGGGTTGCTGTTCCCGCAGTACAGCAAACACGCCGCTGAATTCGTCGTGCACACGCAACACGCGCACAACGGATTCTTGCAGGTGGCCGATGACGCGGGTCTCGTCGGCCTGCTGGCGACCGCCGTGCTGGCGGCCGCAATCGTCTACGTACTCTGGCGGACATGGCGCGCGGGATCGCTTGAGCAGCGGCTGCTTGCGGTGGCGTGCGCGGGCGCGCTGATCGGGTTCTCGACGCACAACCAGGTCGATGCGGGGAACATCTGGAAGGCGCCGGGGATCGCGCTTGCGTTCGTCGGCGCGATCATCGTGCGGAATTACCTGGAGGCGGCGGGCGGCGCGACGAGCGCGACGATGGCCGCGGACGTACAGACGGCGCGCCGCACCCCGACGTGGCGTTGGGCTTCGCTGGGCGTGCGGGCCGTGCTGCTGGTGCTGATCGCGGTGCCGTTTCTGGCGTGGTACCGCATCGATGTGGCGCACCGCGCGTACTGGAAGGGGCTGGAGCACTGGAACGAAGGCGAGCCGGGCGCGATCGAACGGCTGCAGGAGGCCGTCGACAGAGACTCCAGCATGCCTGTCTACCAGCTGATGCTGGGCCAGGCGCAAGCGACGGCGTACGACGCCGGCGGGCGCACGGACGACGACTTGCTGACGAGGGCGCGCATCCACCTCGAACGGGCGGTGGCGCTGGACAGCCGCAGCGACCTCGCGCACGCCAATCTCGCGCGCGTGTACCAGTTCATCGGCCGCGACGCTGACGCTGCCGCGCAGGCGCAGCTCGTGCGGCTCGCGGTGTATCACGTCGCGCCGGTGCTGGTGGCCGGCGAGGTGTACGAGGACCTGGGGCGCGACGTCGACGCGATCAGCACGTACGGCCAGGTGATATCGATGGACGCGGGGCTGGCAAACTCGACGTTCTGGCGGAACACCGACTTCCGGCGCAAGCATTTCGACGAGATCCTCAAGGCATCGGTGATCGGCATCAACCCGTGCACGTTGGGCGCCTTTCTGGTCGAGGCGCATCGCTTCGATGCGCAATCGTCGCTGACGGGTCTCGACGATGCGGCGAAGGGCTGCCAGTACCTGCTGTTCACGGGCTTCCCGAACGACCTCGTGCTGCGGGTGAACCTCGCGCGGATCCTGATGCAGCAGGGAGACATGCAGGTGGCGTTCGGGCAT
>JBBTPG010000133.1:6846-8704 GCA_038066315.1 Chloroflexota bacterium
AACGACATTGTCTCGGTGCTCTACTACCGGATGCGCTACGGGCGGCTTTCGCCGGTGTTCGGGCTGATCCCGGGCGACTGGGCGACGGCAGTGCCGCGCCCGTACGCCGAGGCGCAGGCGGCGCTGGCGCGGTGGGACCGTGAGGCAGGGCGCTAACCCTCGCTTCCGCGTACAAACACCCGCGGGAACCCGGGCCTGAAGCTGAAATTGACACGCCCAGAATCAGGTATAGTCGCGGCTTATGGTTAACCTTTTCCGCTATCAGGGCGTTGTACGTACAGATGTATCGGACTGTCGCGTGGACGCCTTTGGAAACCAGCGGGTACCATAACCCCGATGGCTTCGTTCAGAAACGAGGTTTCGGGCGTGGAGTTCCCGTCCTTTCAGGCCGTTTCGCCCGATCACGAGCGGACGACGGTCGATCGCGCCCGGACGGGCGACCAGCAGGCCCTGGCCGACATCTACGATTGGTACATGCCCCGCGTCTATCGCTACGTGGTGGCGCGCATCGGCAATTCGGCCGAAGCGGAGGATCTGACCGAAGAGGTCTTCCTCAAGATGCTCGGCGCGATCGGCGGCTTTCGCTGGCGGGAGGTGCCGTTTTCGTCGTGGCTCTTCCGCATCGCCCACAACGCTATCGCGACGCACTACCGGCGCAGCGCTCAGCGGGGCGGAGCGACCTCGGAGCTGTCCGAAGACATGGCCGACGGGCGGCCCGACCTGGCGACGTCCGTCGAGGAGCGGATCACGATGGACGAGGTGCGACGGGCGGCGCAGCTGCTGCCGGACGCGCAACGCGAGGTGATCGCGCTGCGCTTTGCCGTCGGGCTGTCGATCGCGGATACGGCGAAAGCGCTGGGGAAGCGCGAAGGGAATATCAAGGCGCTGCAGCATAAGGCCGTGGCAAAGCTGCAGAAGATGTTGATCCCGAATACGGACGGGACCGGGACGATAAGGAAGACATGACGGAGTTCGAAGCGAGGCTGCACGAGTGTCTGGAGGCCCTGAGCGAGGGCCGCTGGGATCTCGACGAGTGCCTCCGGCGCAATCCGGAGCACGCCGCATCGCTGCGCCCCCTGCTGCTGGCAGCGACGATGACGGCGCGCGCATACGACGTGCGGCCGCGCGAGGAGTTCGCGACGGCCGCTCGCGAGCGCTTCCTGGTGGCGACCGGTCAGCGGCTGCAAGAGGCGATGGATGTGGAGCCTTCGCCGGCATTCTTCGCGGCGGCGCGCATACGCTTCCTGATGGCGGCGCAACGCATGAAGATGGGCAGGGCCGCGGCACAGCGGCAGCCGTACCGGGTGCCGGTGTTCGGGTCGCCGTTCCGGGCGCTCGCGAGCGGCATGGCGGCGTTGGTCATCTTCCTCGGCTTCTCTACCTACACCGTGGCTTCGGCCAGCGCCGCGATCCCGGGCGACTGGCAGTACCCGGTCAAGCTGCAGACGGAGCGTGTGCGCGTGGCGCTGGCGTTCAGCGACGAAGCAAAGCGCGACGTGAAGCTGGACATCGCCGAGGAGCGTGTGAGCGAAATCCAGCAACTGACGAAGCGCGGAAAGATCATTGGTCCAGGCGTGCTGGACCGGCTTGTAGAGCAGACGCAGCCGCTCATCGACGACGCCAAAAGCGGAGACTGGCAGCCAGAGGAGGCGACGCGGCTGGAGCAGGTGTCGGAGAAGCAGCAGCAAGCGCTGGAAGAGGCAGCGGCACAGATCGCGCCCGCGGCGCAGGACCAGCTTACCGCGGCAGTAGGCGTGTCGAAGTCCGCGCAGGAAGTGTCGAAGCGCATCCTGTTCTTCGATGACCCGTTGCGGCCGCCGACGGTGCTGACAGCTTCGGTGGCGCTCACGGCAACGCC
>JBBTPG010000134.1:0-11300 GCA_038066315.1 Chloroflexota bacterium
GAAGCGGATGCGCACGGGCACTTTGTACTTCGCCAGGCGCTCGCGGCAGAAGGCGATCAGGTCATCGGCCGTGATCGACGTACCCGGGCGTGCGACGACGCTCGCAGCGGGCACGCTGCCCCAACGTTCGTCAGCAACGCCGTACACGCCCGCATCGACGACGCCCGGGTGCGACAGCAGCACGGCCTCGACCTCGGCCGGGTACACGTTCTCACCGCCCGAGATGATCAGATCGTCGCGACGATCCAGCACGTACAGGTAGCCATCGTCATCGAGACGTCCGAGATCGCCCGTGCGCAGCCAGCCGTCGTGGAAGGCGGCGGCAGTTTCGTCCCGGAGCTGCCAGTAGCCGGGGCTGACGGTCGCGCCGCGCACGAGGATCTCGCCCGCCTCGCGCGGTGCGGCCTCGACGCCGTCCCGGTCGATGCGGATCTCGGTCGGGAACAACGGCTTGCCGGCGGAGCCAAGCTTGCGCAGCGCGTCCGCCGGCGCCAGTGTTGCGACCTGCGACGCGCCCTCCGTCAGTCCGTACGTCTGTACGACCGGCACGCCGCGCTCCGCGCACGCTTCCAGGAGCGGCCGCGGCGCAGGACCGCCGCCGAGCAGGACCGCCCGCAGCGCCGCCGGGTACGGCGCATCGCCGCGCTCTTCCAGCATGCGGGCGAGCATACGGGAGACGACAGACACGACCGTTACGCCGTCATCGATCGCGTCGTTGACGCGCCGGGGATCGAACGACTCGTGGATGACGGCCGCGTGCCCGTAGATCGCGCTCCGCAGCAGTACGGCGAGCCCGCCGACGTGGAACATCGGCAGGCAGGCGAGCAGCCGGTCGGCGGGGTCGAGCCCGAGGTTCAGCGCGGAGCCAATCGCGCTCCAGACGTGGTTGCCGAACGTCAGCATGGCGCCCTTCGGCTGGCCGGTTGTGCCCGACGTGTAGATGATGCTGTGGACGCGGTCGAGGCCGCCGTCCTCGACGGCCGGCGGCCGCTGCCTGTGCCCATGCAGCTCCGCGGCGTGCGCAAGCGCGGCATCGCGAGACGAACCCGCAGCGAGCGCGCCCGTGGAGTCGTCGAACACAACCAGCCGCGCACCGGCGTCGGCGAGCTGCCACGACAGCTCGGCGGGCGTCAGGCGCGTGCTGAGCGGCACGAGGATCGCACCGGCGCGCGGGACCGCGTGTACGAGATCCACGAATGGGAGGCCGTTCGGCAGCAGCAGCGCCACGCGGTCGCCGGCGTTGACGCCCCGCGCGGCAAGCGCCGCGGCCACTTCATCGACCCGCTCGTCGAGTTCTCCGAATGCCAGCGTCGCGTCGTCGACCATGACCGCTGGCGCGGACGGCGTCAGCTTGGCCCGTTTGCGCAGCCAGTCGGTGGTGACGGACATCGCCGCGTTCATGCGCGCTCCACCCGCTCGGGGCCGGCGGCGTATCGCGCCAACGCGACCTCGTCGAGCGTGACGCCGATCCCCGGCGCTCTCGGCACCTCCATCCGGCCGCCCACGATGCGCAGCTCCTCGACGATGAGGTCGTCCTCGAGCAGGGCGAGCGTCGCCAGCCCGCACCCGCGCGACGCGGGCGGCAACGTCGCTGCGAGCTGCAATGCCGCGGCGACGCCGATGCCGCAATCCAGCGCGGACGTGACGATCGCTCCGAGGCCAGCGGCCAGCGCCAGCTCGCAGCTCTCCGCCCCGCGCCGCACGCCGCCGGCAACCGGGAGCTTCACGACGATCGCGTCGACGGCACGGGCGACGACGAGCGCGCGCACCGTGCCGATGCCGCCCACGCTCTCGTCGGCCGCTATCGGCGTGCGGACCGCGGCGCGCACACGGCGCAGCGCCGCAACGTCGCCTGGCGGCACCGGCTGCTCGACCAGATCGATGTCGTACGGTTCGATCGCGCGGATCGTCGCGATCGCCTGCTCCTCCGTCCACGCGCCGTTCGCGTCGAGCCGCAGCCGGACATGCGGCCCGACCACGTTTCGCACGGCGGCGACGCGCGCGACCTCTTCCGCCATCGAGCCGGCAACGCCGGCTTTCAGCTTGATGTCACGGAATCCGCCCGCGACGGCGCGCTCGGCGGCGGCAGTCGCCTCGGCGCACGCAGCCGCGTCGACGAGCGCGTTCACGGCGACCTCACGCGCGCCATGCTCCGCGAGCAGCGACGCGACGCTGACGCCTTCCGCGCGGGCCAGTGCGTCGAGCGCGGCGGTCTCGATGCCGCAGCGCAGCGGCGCGTAGCGGGCGCCTTCGCCGACCAACGCATCCAGCTTCACTGGCAGCGAATCGATATCCTCGCCGAGCAGGCGCGTCGCGATGCGTTCGAGCAAGGACAGGCATTCGGCGTTGGAGGCCGTGCCATGCGATGGCAGCGGCGAGATCTCGCCGACGCCCGTCGCACCGGCGTCGGTGCGCACGCGCACGATCGCTCCCTCACGCACGCGCCAGCCTCCGTGCGCGGTCGCGAACTCCGCCGTGAATGGCACCGCGTACGGCGTCCAGTGCAGCTCGACGATCTTCACGGCAGGAATGCGACGGCGAGCAGGAGGCCGTAGACGAGCGTGAGGCGCGCCGTGCCCTTCAGCGTCAGGTTGAGCGCGCGGCCCTCGGAGCCGCGCATCACCGGCGCCGCAACGCGCACGGCGAGCGGCAGGCTCAGAAGCGGCAGCAGGAGCCACAGCGACGACGCGAACGCCATCGCGACAACCACGGCGTACGCCCCGCCCAGGAGCACCGCGAACTGCCAGCGCGTGGCGCGGTCGCCGAGCCGCACGGCGAGCGTGCGCTTGCCGGTACGCGCGTCCGTGGCGCGGTCGCGCAGGTTGTTGACGACGAGGATCGCCGTGATCAAGAACCCGACGCCGGATGCGGCGGCGACGGACAGGCCGCTGACCTCGCC
Source organism: Chloroflexota bacterium (assembly GCA_038066315.1). Taxonomy (GTDB): domain Bacteria; phylum Chloroflexota; class Dehalococcoidia; order DSTF01; family JACRBR01; genus JANXYW01. The sequence continues at coordinate 2,900 of JBBTPG010000134.1, forward strand.
GGTGTGCAGGTAGTACGTGCCGCAGACCGCGATCAGCCCGAAGAAGCAGAACACGAAGACGTCGCCGAGGCCGTGGTAGCCGAATGGCCACGGCCCGCCCGTGTACGCGACGCCGGCGATGATCGATGCCGTGCCGATGGCGATGATCGGCCAGCCGCCGATCCACGCGAGGTACAGTCCGAGCAGCGCGGCCGCCCCGAACATCGCCACCATGCCGAGCCGCACGTCGCGCGGCGAGAGCAGCCCGGACTGCGTGACGCGCGGTGGTCCGAGCCGCTCGTCGGTGTCCGCGCCCCGCTCGAAGTCGAACACGTCGTTGGCGAAGTTCGTGCCGATCTGGATCAGCAGCGCGGCCAGCAGCGCGGCCAGCAGCACGAACGGGTTGAAGTCGCCCGCATGAATCGCCGCACCTGTGCCGACGAGCACGGGCACTGCCGCTGCGCTCAACGTCGCCGGCCGCGCGGCGAGCATCCACGCCTTCACGAACCCGGGCCGGGCCTGCGTCGTCATTGTTGCTGTCATCGGCTACGGGAACCTCGGGAACTTCGAGAAATCCGGCTGGCGCTTCTCGACGAACGCATCGCGGCCCTCCTTCGCTTCTTCGGTGAGGTAGTAGAGCATGGTCGCATCGCCCGCGAGCTGCTGGATGCCGGCGAGGCCGTCGGTGTCGGCGTTGAATGCCGCTTTCAGGAAGCGAAGCGCGGTGGGGCTCATCTGCAGCATCTCCCGCGCCCACTGCACCGTCTCCTCCTCAAGCTGCGCGAGCGGCACGACGGTGTTGACGAGACCCATGCTCAGCGCGTCCTGCGCCGAATACTGCCGGCACAGATACCAGATCTCGCGCGCCTTCTTGTGCCCGACGATGCGCGCCAGCAGCGTCGCTCCGTAGCCCGCGTCGAAGCTGCCGACCTTCGGGCCGGTCTGGCCGAACACGGCGTTGTCCGCCGCGATCGTCAGGTCGCACACCAGGTGCAGCACGTGGCCGCCGCCGATCGCGTAGCCCGCGACCATCGCGATGACCGGCTTCGGCAGCGTGCGGATCTGCCGCTGTAGCTCGAGCACGTTGAGCCGCGGCACGCCATCATGGCCGACGTAACCGCCGTCGCCGCGCACCCGCTGGTCGCCGCCCGAGCAGAACGCGTGGTCGCCCGCGCCGGTCAGGACGACAACGCCGATGTCACCGTCCTCGTGCGCGTCGTTGAACGCATCCTTCAGCTCGAACAGCGTGTTCGGACGGAACGCATTGCGCACTTCCGGGCGGTTGATCGTGATCTTGGCGATGCCCTCCGCTTTGTCATAGAGGATGTCGCCGTACTGTTTCGCCGGCTGCCAGGCTATGGCCGGGCGGATGGCGCCGGCTGCTGGTTCTGTTGAAGCCATGTCGCCAGGAACTCCTTTACAAGCGGCGCGAAGGCCGCGGGTCGTTCAAGATGCGCCGCGTGGCCGGCGCCCTCGACGATGTTGATGTGCGCGTTTCGAATGTGCTCTCGCATGTCATGGGCGAGCTGGCGGTACTTCGTGTCCTGCTCACCCGCGATCAGCAGCACCGGCATGCGCAGTTCGTCCAGCCGGTTGAGGACCGGCTCCTGCGCGCCAGCTCCCATGCCGCGCAGACTGTTCGCGAGGCCGCTGGCGCTATTCCGCAGCCGCTGCGCCCGCAGCCGCTCGCGGACTTCGTCCGGCAACGCCGCCTGTGTCGCCCACATGGGAAGCGCTTCCCAGTGGTCGACAAACGCCTGGACGCCATCGCCCTCGATGCCGTCGGCGAGCGCGCGGTCCGCGGCGACGCGCGCGGCGCGATCGCCCGCGTCGTCGATGCCCGGCGATGCGCTCTCCAGCACGAGCGCCGCCACCCGATCCGGCGCGGCGAGCGCGAACTGCAGCGCCACGCGCCCGCCCATCGAGTAGCCGAGCACCGCCGCCCGCTCCACGTCCAGCGCATCGAGCAGCGCGGCGAGGTCGGCGGTGCAGTGCGCCATCGTGTAACGCGACTCGCCGGCTGGAGCGTCGGAGGCGCCGTGGCCGATCAGGTCGACGGCGATGATGCGGTGCCGCGGCCAACTCGCCGCGAACGGTCGCCAGGTCGCCGCGCTGCCGGTGAAGCCGTGCAGCGCGAGGAGCGGGAAGCCGTGGCCAGCAGCCTCGACGTTGAGATGCAGTCCGTTCACTTCGACGCGCGCCATCTCATCCACCGCCCGCCGTTGCCGCCTGCACCTCGCGCCAGATCGCGCGGTGCAGCGCCACGTTCGCCGCGCGGTCCGTGCGCACCTCGATCACCTGCACGCCGGGCGCGGTGATGCTGCGCGCGACGGCGGCGCGGAACCCGGATCGATCCGCGACGCGTTCGTAGCCGATGCCGTACAACGTGCAGGCCGCGCGGAAGTCGAGCCCGTGCGGCGTGCCGAAGAGCTCCTCGAACTGTGCGGGGTGCTCCGACTGCGGCAGGAACGAGAAGATGCCGCCGCCGTCGTTGTTCACCAGCACGATCGTCGCGTTCAGGTTGTGGCGCCCGGCGGCGAGGAGTCCGTTCATGTCGTGATAGAACGAGATGTCGCCGATCACGAGCACCAGCGGCCCGGTCAGGACGGCGCTCGCGCCAAGCGCGCTCGAGACGACGCCGTCGATGCCGTTGGCGCCACGGTTCGCGAAGAACCGCACGTCGCGCGGGCCGCTCGGGAAGAACGTATCGAGGTCGCGCACGGGCATGCTGTTTCCGGCGAATACGGTAGCGCCGTCCGGCAGGGACGACGCCAGGCCGGCAAACACCGCCGGATCGTTCAGCCCACCATCACCGTCGATGCATGCCGACATCGCGTCGCGGGTCCGCGCCGACAGCGATGACCACATGCGCGTCCACGCGCTCTCGCCGCGCCGCTCCTCGAACGCCGCAACCAGCGTGTGGCAGAACGAGACCGGCTCCGCGTGCCATACAGTCGATGCCGTGTGGATCGGGTCGGGCCAGAGCGCCTCATCGATCACAAGCTGCGGCACGCCTGCATGGCGCTGCATGAACTGGAACAAGGGCTTCGAGGTCGGCAGTGCGCCGAAGCGGAGCACGATGTCCGGTTGCAGCCGTTCGGCCGTCGCGGGATCGCGCAGGAAGGCGTCGTACGCGTCGACGACGAGCGCGCGGTCTTGCGGCCCGCATCGCACCAGCGACAGCGGGTCGGCGAGCAGCGGATAGCCGAGCGCAGCGGCCAGTTCGGCAACAGCGGGCGCAAGCGCCCGATCGTCCTGCGGGCCGCAAACGATGATGCCGTTGGGCGCCCTGCGCAGTTCCTCCGCCAGCGGCGCGAGCTCGGCGGGTGTGGCGCGGCGCGGCGCGCTCATCGTGGCGATCTCGGGCGCGGCGGTGCGGGCGCTCGCGCTCTCGGGGGTGCGGTCCAGCGACGGGATCAGCGGCTCGCGGAACGGGAAGTTCAGGTGCACCGGCCCCGCGGGCGCCTCGCGAGCGGTGACGGCGGCACGGGCAGCGACGATGCGCGCGTATCGTGCCGCGCTGGCGGTTGCCTCGGGCAGCGGCATCTCCAGCGACCATTTCGCGTGGCGGCCATAGAGGATGGTCTGGTCGATGGTCTGCGGCGCGCCCAGCTCTCGCAGCTCCGGCGGCCGGTCGGCCGTCAGCACGACGAGCGGCACCCGCGCGTAGCATGCCTCCGCCACCGCCGGTGCGAAGTTCACGGCCGCCGTACCCGATGTCGCGAGCAGCGCGACGGGCCTGCGCGACACCTTCGCCATACCGAGCGCGAAGTATGAAGCCGAGCGCTCGTCGAGGTGCATCCAGACGCGGATGCCCGGATGCGCATGCATCAGCATCGCGAGCGGCGCTGAGCGGGAGCCGGGACAGATACAGACATCCGTCACGCCCGCGCGAGCCAGCTCGTCGACGAACGCGCCGACGCAGACGTCGAGCGCGTTCTCCGCAGCGACCGTTAGGCCTGGTTGAGCGCCCACAGCATCGGCCTCAGCTTCAACGTTGATTCTTCGTACTCGCGCTGCGGGTCAGAGCCCGCGACGATGCCGCAACCCGCGAACAGCCGCGCCTCGCTCCCGACGATCAATGCCGAACGAAGCGCCACGGCGAATTCGCCATCACCGCGCGCATCGACCCAGCCCACCGGACCGGCGTACCAGCCGCGGTCGAACGTCTCTCGCTCGCCGATCGCGCGCAGCGCCTCCGCGCGCGGCATGCCGCCGACGGCGGGCGTCGGGTGCAGCCGTTCGACGAGCTCCAGCACGCCGACGTCGCCGCTCAGCGTGCCCTCGACCGGCGTGAAGAGGTGTTGCACGTTCGGCATCAGCATGAGCGACGGCTCCGACGGGATGTCGATGTCGCTACAGAGCGGCATCAGCGCGTCGGCGATCATGCCCACCACCAGTTGATGCTCGCGGCGCTCCTTGCCGTCGGCCAGCAGCGCGGCGCCAATGGCCGCATCGTCCTGCGGCCCGGTACCGCGGCGCGCCGAGCCGGCGAGGCAGGTCGCATGCACCGTGCGCCCTTCGACGCGCACCAGACGTTCCGGCGTCGCTCCCATGAAGCAGACGCCGCCGCGGCGGAACGCGAACACGGTGCAATTCGGGTAGCCTTCGCGCAGGCGCGCCAGCGCCGCCGCCTCGTCGATGTCACCGTGTGCGTGCAACGCCACTTCGCGCGCCAGCACGACCTTTTCGACGCTCCCCGCTTCGATGGCGTCCGTGAGCGCCGTCACGGCGTCGCTCCACCCGCCGACCGCCACCGAGCGGCGTTCGCTGGCGAACGCTACCTGTGCATATGGCTCCGTGTCATCCGCAGGCTGGTCGAGCAGCGACGCCAGACGGAAACACACCGAGTCTGCGGACTGGCCCGCCTGAACGATAACGTTGAGCGTCACGCGCGCGCGACCGGCATCGCAGCGGTACAGCAGCTCCGGCACGACGAGCGCGCCATCGCCGAAGGCCGACCAGTGCGCCGCTCGCGTGGCTTCGGCCGCGAACGCGAACCCGGCGAGCGCGACGAGGTCATCCTTCCGGTTCGACACCGCACTGCCGGTCAGTCGGCGCCACGCAGTCGCGGCATCAGCGAAGCGCCGCGCTCCCCGCGACACGAGCGTGCGCGCCGAGCCGGCCGCCACCATGACGCTTTCGCTCCACGGCTGCTCCCAGTACGCCGCGTCGTGCCCGGCGTGCACCGCGCGGCGGTACAGCCGCAACGCGTCGACGGGCGCGGCGGGCTGGCTGTAGCTGAGCAGGACCGCTTCGGCGCGGCGCGCTGCTTCGGCGCACGCCGCCTCTGCGAGGGCGCGCAGTTCGTCGGTAACCGGGCCGGGTTGCAGGACTATCATCGGCTTCCCATTGCTCCGTCCTCGCCACGGTCGGCCGGCATCTCAGCGCCGACGCTGTGAAAGATCAGCGGGCGCAACAAGGCGTACGAGTCCTCAAGCCGCTTCGGATGATCCGTCAGCAACCAGTGCGTGATGACCTCATTCATGGCGCCGAACCAGACACGGCCCGCCAGCTCCGTGTCGACCGGCTCGATCGCGCCTGTGGCGACCGCATCATCGAGATGCCGCTTGATCACGTCGATGAACAACTCGTGGAACTCCATCAGCCGTGTGTGGAACTCGCGGCCGCCGCCGTATGCTTCGACGAGAAACAGCCGCGCCAGCGCCCGGTGCTTGCCGAACGTCCGGAGCACGACGTGGAGTGCCGCCTCAGCCTTCGCGACCGGCTCCGTCTCGTGGGCGATCGCCTCCTCCACGCGGTCGAGGAGCATGCGGGCGGCGCGCTCCAACAGAGCGAAGAAGATGGCCTGCTTGCCCGGGAAGTGGAAGTAGACGCCGCCCTTCGATGTGGCGGACTCGCCGGCGATGTCGTCTACGGAGCTGTCGCGATACCCTTTGTGCGAGAAGACCTTCAACGCGGCATCCAGGATGCGCCGGTGACGTTCTTCCGCACGGTTCTGTTCAAATTTCATAGAGACTAAAACCGACTGACACGTCGGTCGGTTTTGAGCCTACCAGCCCTGCGATCAGATGGCAATGATCCGGGCGCATAAGACGGTGATGGCCATGCACAACGACGGGTACGCCGGGCAGCGAGGCGACGACAAGAGCCGCCGCGAGCGCAGCCGCGAGATTCAGACGATGTTCGGCCGGATCGTTCCGCGTTACGACCGGATGAACCGCCTGATGAGCTTCGGCATGGACGGCGGCTGGCGCCGGCTGGCCGCCGACGCCGCAGCGCCCTCCGGCATGCGCATCCTCGACCTGGGCACCGGCACCGGGGATCTGGCCCGCGAACTGATGCGCCGCGGCGCCGCATCCGTCGTCGGCGCCGATTTCAGCCCCGCGATGCTCTCCGTCGCCGCCGGCCGCTACACGGGCGCTCCGGCATACCGTTGGCTCGCCGCTGACGGTCACCGGCTGCCGTTCGCCGACGCCAGCTTCGATGTCCTGACAAACGCGTTCGTGCTGCGGAACCTCGTCGACCTGCCGGCGGCGTTCCGCGAGATGGCGCGGGTCGTCCGGCCTGGCGGCCGTCTCGTGTGCCTGGATATGACGCCGCCGCCGCCGGGGATGTTCGCCGCGTTGTACCGGCTGTACTTCAACCACATCATGCCGCCGATCGCCGGGCTGCTCAGCGGCGACCGCGCCGCTTATCGCTACTTGCCGAACTCGCTCTCCGGCTTTCCCGACGCCGACACGCTTGCGCGGATGCTGCGCGATGCCGGCTTCCACGATGTGCGCTATCGCCGGCTCGGTGGCGGCGCCGTTGCGCTGCACCAGGCCAACCGCTGATCAAACGCCACGGAGGACAAGCAGCAACCGTTCGGGGTGTACATCCGAAGGTCGCCGCCGCCGGCACCGTGCGAGACGCTGGCGAACATCCGGGCCGTCTACGAGACGCTCAGGCCAGCGGAGCGAAAGGAACTGATGCAGCTCGTGCTGCGCCGGGTTGAGGTCAACGAGCGCCAGATAGTTCTGGAGATATACGGAGGGGCCTGCGCGTTATCCGCGCAGACCCCCGCCGTAGCTTCGAACAAGAGCGGTTCATGCTCTGAGGCACCAGTCTGGCTCCCTGGGCAGGACTCGAACCTACAACCAATCGGTTAACAGCCGATTGCTCTACCATTGAGCTACCAGGGAAGAAGCGGCGGGCACGCGCGCCCGGCCACGCACTGTAACGAATCTGTTGCGCCCTCTCAAGATCGGGCGGTTCCTCCCTCCTCCGTCATTCCCGGCTTCGATGCTCTGCTACGATGGTTCGAAAGGGGCGTGAGCGTGTCAGAAGGCCGCGAGATCCTGCGCACGGAAGGACTGTCGAAGCGGTACGGCCGGATCGCGGCCGTGTCCGACATGGACCTGCACGTCTACGACAGCGAGGTCTACAGCTTCCTGGGCCCCAACGGGTCCGGCAAGAGCACCACGGTCGGCATGATCCTCGGCCTCGTGCGGCCGACCCGCGGCCGCGCGCTGGTCTTCGGCTCCGACATGGCGACGCACCCCTGGCCCGCGCTCCGGCGTATCGGCGCCGTCATCGAGACGCCGGCCTTCTACCCGTACCTCTCCGGCTACAACAACCTCAAAGCCCTGGCGATCGCCCTCGGCGGCGTGCCGGACAAGCGCATAGACGAGATGCTCGAGCTCGTCGGTTTGCGCGACCGCGGCCGCGATGCGTACAAAACGTACTCGCTCGGCATGAAGCAGCGCCTGGGCATCGCCTCGACGTTGCTGCGCGACCCCGAGCTGATCATCCTCGACGAGCCGACGAACGGCCTCGACCCCGCCGGTACGCGCGAAGTGCGCGAGCTGATCCCCAGCCTCGCGCGGCAGGGCCGCACCGTCTTCCTGTGCAGCCACCTGCTGCACGAAGTGCAGGCCGTCAGCGACCGCGTCGCGATCGTGAAGAAGGGCCGCATGGTCGCGCAGGGCACCGTCGCCGAGCTGCTCGGCAGCGGCCAGTACCTGCGGATGCGCGCGGCCGATAACGAAGCGCTGACGCGCGCGCTTGCCGGCGTGCAGTTCGTCACCGGCGTCGAGCGCATTGACGGCTTCGTGCGCGCCGCCGCACCGGCGGAGAAGGCCGCCGAGCTGAACATGGCGCTCGCAACACAGGGCATCTACCTGTCGGAGCTGAGCCCTTGGGCGATGGACCTCGAGAGCGTCTTCCTGGATCTGACGGGCGAGGAGATCGACGCGTGAACATGCAACGGCTGATCGCCGCCGAGTTCTTCAAGCTCCGTAAACGGATGATGACGTGGGTCGTCACGGCGCTGATGATCGGGATCATTGTGCTGCTGTACTCGATCCTCTGGAGCATCAGCGGACGTGCCGGCGGCTACTTCGACCAGGAACTCGGCCGGCGCGTCGCGTACCAGGAGCTGCGCCGAGGCCTCTTCCTTGAAGCTGGCGTGCCGTTCGCG
>JBBTPG010000135.1:0-3151 GCA_038066315.1 Chloroflexota bacterium
GATGGCAGACGCTTCGAGCACAAGCTTCGCGGGCAGCGCGACGGCTTCGGGGCGCCCGCGGCTCAACCTCACGCTGCGGGCGCGGCTGGTTGCGACGTTAGCGGCGCTTGCCGCCGGGCTGGCGGCGTGGGCGGCGGGCGCGGATGTTGTCGCGAACTGGCTGTGGGCGGCGACGATCGTGCTGGCGCTGGTGCCGCTGGCGGTGTCGATCGGCAAGCAGCTTCTCCGGAGAGAGCCCGGCGTCGACCTCATCGCGGTGCTCGCGCTCGTGGGATCGCTGGCGCTGGGCGAGTACCTGGCGGGCGCAGTCATCGGCGTGATGCTGTCGTCGGGCGGGGCGCTCGAGGAGTACGCGTCGGCGCGCGCACGGCGCGAGCTGAGCGCGCTGCTGGAGCGCGCGCCCCGCGTCGTGCACCGATACGAGGACGGCGCGCTGACGTCGCCCAGCCTCGACGACGTGCGGCCTCGAGACCGGCTGATGGTACAGCCCGGCGAGGTCGTACCTGTCGACGGCATGGTCGATGGCACGACCGCGATCCTCGACGAATCGGCTTTGACGGGCGAGGCGCGGCTGGCCGAGCGAGAGCCGGGCACGCAGATCAGCAGCGGCGCCGTGAACGCCGGAGCGGCATTCGACATGCTGGCGATGTCCACGGCGAGCGAGAGCACGTACGCGGGCATCGTGCGGCTCGTGCACGAGGCGCAGGAGTCGAAGGCGCCGCTGGTGCGGCTGGCCGACCGGTATGCGCTGGTGTTCCTGGCGGTGACGCTGGTGATCGCGGGCGGCGCGTGGGTGGCATCGGGCGACGCGGTGCGGGCGCTGGCGGTGCTCGTGGTCGCGACGCCGTGCCCGCTGATCCTGGCGGCGCCGGTCGCGATCATCTCGGGCGTGTCGCGCGCGGCCGAACGCGGCGTGATCCTCAAGGGCGGCGGCGTGCTGGAGACGCTTGGACGCGTGCGCGTGCTGCTCTTCGACAAGACGGGCACGCTCACCGCCGGACGGCCGATCGTGCGCGACGTGGAGGCGCCGGCCGGCTACGACCCGAACGAAGTCCTGCGACTGGCCGCGTCGGTCGACCAGATGTCGCCGCACGTGCTGGCAGGCGCGATTGTGCGGTCGGCTCACGAACGCGGGCTCAAGCTCTCCTTCCCGTCGAACCTCGTCGACGAGACGGGCCACGGGCTGCGCGGCGTCATCGACGGGCACACGGTGGCGGTCGGCCGCATCGAGTGGGTGGCGCCACAGGTACCGACGCCGGAATGGGCGCGGCGGCTCCGGCGGCGCACATCGTTCGAAGGCGCGGCGAACGTGTTCGTCGCGATCGACGGGTCGCTCGCGGGCGTGCTGATCCTCGATGACCCGATCCGGCTGGACACGGCGCGCACGCTGCGCGCGCTCCGGCAAGCGGGCATCGAGCGTTTCGTGATGGTCACGGGGGATCACATCGACGTCGCCGAGACGGTCGCCGCTGCGGTTGGCGTCGACGAGGTGCTCGCCGAGCGCACGCCTGCGGAGAAAGTCGAAGCCGTGGAGGCAGAGCGCGCGTACGGCGTCACGGCGATGGTCGGCGACGGCATCAACGACGCCCCAGCGCTCGCCGCGGCGGACGTCGGCGTGGCGATGGGCGCGCGCGGGTCAACGGCGTCGTCGGAGGCCGCGGACGTCGTGCTCGTGGTCGACCGCCTGGACCGGCTCGCGGAAGCGATACGCATCGCCCGGCGAGCGCGCGCCATCGCGCTGCAGAGCGTCATCGCCGGCATCGGCATGTCGGTCGTTGCGATGATGTTCGCCGCTGCGGGCTTCCTGCCGCCGACCGCCGGCGCGCTGCTGCAGGAGGGCATCGACGTGGCCGTGATCCTGAACGCGCTGCGGGCGCTGGGCGGCTATCGCCCGGCGGCGCCATCGGACGGGCCGGAGGCCGCGCTGAGCCAGCGCTTCGAGGCGGAGCATGCGGTGCTGATGCCCGTCGTCAACCGTATCCGCACGGTGGCGGACCGGCTCGACGGCGGCGATCGGGCCGCCGCGGCTGCCGAGGCGCGCGACATCCACCGCTTTCTCGTCGAGCAGCTGCTGCCGCACGAGATGGAGGAGGAGCGCACGTTCTATCCGGCGATCGCGAAGCTGCTGGGCGGCGACGACCCTACCGGCACGATGATCCGCGCCCACACCGAGATCGTGCACCTGACGCGCGTGCTCGAGCGCGCCCTCGAGGAGCTGCCGCCCGGGGGTCCGGAAGCGGAGGACCTGCCGGAGTTACGGCGGATCCTCTACGGGTTGCATGCCATCTTACGTCTGCACTTCGCGCAGGAAGAAGAGGCGTACATCTCGCTGTTCGAGCGGCCTGCGCCCGCGCAGACGCAGCGCGCCTCCGCCTGAGCCGTCCGGGGCGCTACCTCGCGGGCGGCACAGCGGCCACAATGCGGGCGTGGCAAAAGGACAACGGCTCGATGTCGCGATGGTGGAACGGGGACTCGCTCCTTCGCGGGAGAAGGCGCGGGCGCTGATCCTCGCGGCCGATGTGATGGTCGACGGTGCGGTGGAAACGCGCGCGGGCGCGCCCGTGCCGGCAGCATCGGCCATCGCGATTGCGGCGCCGCCGCGGGTCGTGAGCCGCGGCGGCGAGAAACTGGACCACGCGCTGGAGGCGTTCGGCATTGATGTCGCCGGGCGCGTCGTGATGGACGTCGGCGCGTCGACGGGCGGGTTCACGGACTGCATGCTGCAGCGGGGAGCGGCGCGCGTGTACGCGGTCGACGTGGGCTACGGGCAGCTCGACGCTCGGCTGCGGGGCGATGCGCGCGTCGTGGTGATGGAGCGCACGAACATCCGCGGCCTGTCGTCGCTGGCGGAACGGCCATCGCTGGCGACGATCGATGCGTCGTTCATCTCGCTGACGAAGGTGCTGCCGAGCGTGATCGCGCTGGTGCGGCCGGGCGCGGACATCATGGCGCTGGTGAAGCCGCAGTTCGAGGCGGAGCGCCACGATGTGAAGCGCGGCGGCGTCGTGCGCGATCCGCTGGTGCATGCGGCGGTCATCGGGCGCGTAGCGTGGTGGTGCGTGAACCACGGGCTGCGCGTGCGCGGCGTCGCGGCGTCGCCGCTGCTGGGGCCGGCGGGGAACCGGGAGTTCTTCCTGTGGTTGCGGGTGGA
>JBBTPG010000136.1:0-3406 GCA_038066315.1 Chloroflexota bacterium
TGCTAGCCGACGCGCATGGCCACGCCGTGCACCTCGGCGAGCGCGACTGCTCCGTGCAGCGCCGGCACCAGAAGGTGATCGAGGAGAGCCCGGCGCCGGGCATCGACGATACGCTGCGCGAGCGCCTGGGCGCCGCGGCGCTGACGGTCGCACGCGCGGCCGGCTACGTCAACGCGGGCACGGTCGAGTTCTTGCTCGACCGCGACGCCGGCTTCTACTTCCTCGAGGTCAACACGCGGCTGCAGGTCGAGCACCCCGTGACGGAGCTGGTGACCGGGCTCGATCTCGTCGAGCTGCAGTTGCGCATCGCCGCCGGCGAGGCGCTGCCGTTCGGCCAGACGGACGTGCGGATCGCCGGGCACGCGATCGAGTGCCGCGTCTATGCGGAAGACCCCGAACGGGGCTACATGCCGTCGAGCGGGCGCGTCACGTACTTCCTGCCACCGCAGGGCGATGATGTGCGCGTCGACAGCGGTATCGAGACGGGCTCCGTCGTGCCGGCGGAGTACGACCCGTTGCTGGCGAAAGTGATCGTGTACGCGCCGTCGCGCGCGGAGGCCATCGAGCGTTGTGCGCGGGCGATCGATGCGTGCGCGGTGGAGGGTGTGAAGACGAACCTCGGGCTGCTGCAGGCGGTCGTTGCGCACCCGGCGTTCGTCGCAGGCGCGCTCGACCTGGGATTGCTCGAATCGATGCACGCGGGCGCATTCGCCGCGCGGTTGCCGGACGATGTGCTGCTGGCGGCGGCGGCGTCCGACGTCGGCCCGTTCGAGACGGCGCGCGGCGACGACCCGTGGCGCATGCTCGGCGCGTGGCGCGCGAGCGGACGCGTGCGGCTCGCGTACGCGTACCATGGCCGGACGTTCGCAGTGGACGCGGAGCGCATTGCGGGCCGGCGAGACGCCTGGCGCATGACGGTCGACGGCCGGGCGCACGAGATCGAACCGTTCGCCGACACCGTAGGCAACATAATCGTGCGGGAGGGCGGCTCCGAGACGGCGTGGAGGGTGCGGCGCGAGGCACGCCGTCTGATCCTGGAGACCGATGGGCGGCGGTACGTGCTGGCGCGGCCGGCGCCGTCGGCGGCGGGCCTGTCGCGCGCTGCCGCCGGCACCGGCGAGATGCGGGCGCCGATGCCGGCCGTCGTCGTGCGTGTGCTCGTGTCGGCCGGCGACCACGTTACCGCGCACCAACCTCTCGTCGTGCTGGAAGCGATGAAGATCGAGCACATCATCGGGTCGAGCATCGACGGCGTGGTGCGGCAGCTGCGGTGCACCGTCGGGCAGCGCGTCGCCGAAGGTGAGATACTGGTCGAGGTAACGAGCGGAGCGGAGCCGGGCGATGCAACTTCCTGAGCGCGTGACGATCACCGAGGTAGGCCCCCGCGACGGGCTCCAGAACGAAGAGCTCCTGCTCGACGTCGAGCGCAAGCTGGAGATGATCGATCGCCTCGCGGACGCGGGTCTGCGCCGCATCGAGGCGGCGTCGTTCGTGAGCCCGAAGGCGATCCCGCAGATGCGCGACGCCGCAGAGGTGATGGCGCGCCTGCATCGGCGCCCCGGCGTGACGTACATCGCGCTCGTGCCGAACGAGACGGGTGCGCGGAACGCCATCGCCGCCGGTGCGGACGAACTATCCACGGTCGTATCCGCGAGCGAGACGCACAACCTGCGCAACATCAACCGGCGCGTCGAGGAGACGCTCGCGGGCATCGAGACGATCGCGCGCCTGGCGGACGAGGCGGGCAAACCCTGGTGCGGCTACATCTCGACGGCCTTCGGCTGCCCGTACGAGGGCCCGGTGGCGCCGGCGCGCGTCGTCGAGATCGCCGCCCGGCTGCGCGGCCTCGGCTCGTACGCCATCGCGCTCGGCGACACGATCGGTGCGGCCGACCCGCGGCAGGTGTCGGCGCTCGTGCGCGAACTGCGTGAGCGACTGCCCGGCGTGCCGCTGCGGCTGCACTTCCACGACACGCGCGGCACCGGGCTCGCCAACGTGCTCGCGGCGCTCGAGGAGGGCGTCGACAGCTTCGACGGCTCGATCGGGGGGCTGGGCGGCTGTCCGTACGCGCCGGGCGCCGCCGGCAACGTCGCGACCGAAGACCTCGTGTACATGCTGGACCGCATGGGCGTCGAGACCGGCATCGACCTGGCGTCGCTGGTCGAAGCCTCGCGCTGGATCGAGGGCGTCTTCGGGCGCACGCTGCCCGGGCGCGTGAAGGGCGCCGGCGACGGCGTGTTCCAGAGCGTCTCATGATCGACAAGGTGTGCGCCACGCCGGATGACGCGCTGCACGACGTCCCCGACGGCGCGACGATCATGTTCGGCGGCTTCGTGTCCGCCGGCACGCCGAGCAACCTGATCCTGGCGCTCCAGCGGCGCGGCACGACGGGCATCACCGGCATCGCCAACAACATCGGCCTGGGCGATCTGCTCGACGTGCTCTGCGAGAAGCGCCAGCTCGCGAAATTCATCGCCACGTTCGCGATCCGCGCGTCCGGCGCGCGCGCGAGCCGCTTCGAGGAGCAGTACGCCCGGCGCGAAGTCGAGCTGGAGATCGTGCCGCAAGGGACGTTCGTCGAACGGATACGCGCGGGCGGCGCCGGCATCGGCGGCTTCCTGACGCGCACGGGTCTGGGCACCATTGTGCAGGAAGGCAAGCAGGTGCTGGAGGTCGGCGGCGTCGAGTATCTGCTTGAGCTGCCGCTGCGCGCGGACTTCGCGCTGATCAAGGCGCACCGCGCCGACCGGCTGGGCAACCTGCAGTATCGATACGCCGGGCGCAACTTCAACCCGGCCATGGCGACGGCGGCGGACATCGTGATCGCCGAGGTCGAGGAGATCGTCGAGACCGGCGAGATCGACCCGGAGGACGTCGGCACGCCCGCGGTGTACGTCGACCGCATCGTGCGCTGCGATCCGGTGCCCGTGCGGTGGGAGGGCTGAGCGATGGTGCAAGGGCTGACCCGCGAGCTGATCGCGCTGCGCGTCGCCCGCGAGCTGCGCGACGGCATGGTCGTGAACCTCGGCATCGGCCTGCCGACGCTGGTCTCGAACTTCCTGCCGCCGGGGGAGCAGATCTTCCTGCAGGCGGAGGACGGCATCCTCGGCTACGGGCCGATCAGCGACGCGGACTTCGACCCCGACCTGATCAACGCCGGCGGGCAGCCGGTGACGCTGCTCCCGGGCGCGAGCTTCTTCGATAGCGCCGCGTCGTTCGCGATGATCCGCGGCGGCCACGTCGACGTGGCGGTGCTGGGCGGACTCGAGGTGTCGGAGCGCGGCGATCTCGCCAACTGGTACCTGCCCGAGCGCGGCGGCGGCTCCATCGGCGGCGCGATGGACCTCGCGTGCGGCGCGAAGCGGCTGATCGTCGCGATGACGCACACCGCGCGCGGCGATCGTCC
>JBBTPG010000137.1:0-1731 GCA_038066315.1 Chloroflexota bacterium
AGCGGAGCATTGGCTTCGCCGGGCCGAGCGCGAAGCATACCTCGCGGGAGACAACGTGACGATCGCGACGTTCCCGATCGGCGCGCCGGCGGCCGTCACGCTGATGGAGGAGATGATCGCCTGCGGCATGACGTCGCTGATCGTCACGGGCGCCGCCGGCAGCCTGCAGCCGCACGCCCCGATCGGGTCGCTCGTCGTGCCCGACGCCGCGATCCGCGAAGAGGGCACGTCGCACCACTACGCCCCCTCCGACGACGAAGCTGTCCCGTCGCCGCGCCTCCGGGACGCGATAGAGCGCGCGCTCCGCGAGCGAGGCGTCGCGTACGCAACCGGCGCGTCGTGGACGACCGATGCCGTGTATCGCGAGCATCGCGGCAAGATCGACCGTTATCGCGCCGCCGGCGTCATGACGGTCGAGATGGAGCTGTCGGCGCTCTTTACCGTCGCGGCGTTCCGGGGCGTCGAGTGCGCCGCCCTGCTCGCGATTTCGGACGAGTTGCACGGCGACGCGTGGGACCTGGGCTTCGGTGGAGAGGCGTTCGAACGGGCGATGGGCCGCGCGGGGATGATCGCGCTCGACGTGGCGCGCGGGCTGTAGCCGTTACGCCGGCAGCGCCTGCTCCAGCGGCACGTACGGCAAGTGCAGCGACTCCGCGAGCGCCGCGTACGTGACCGAGCCCTCGCTGATGAGCACGCCCTTCGCCAGCGCGACGTCCGCGAGCAGCGCCTCGCGCGTGCCCAGGTTGGCCAGCTTCAGCACGTACGGCAGCGTCGCGGCCGTCAGCGCCGCGGTCGACGTGATCGGCACGGCGCCGGGCATATTCGCGACGCAGTAGTGCACCACACCTTCTTCGACGTACACCGGATCGTGATGCGTCGTCGGGCGTGACGTCTCGCAGGTGCCGCCCTGGTCGATCGAAACGTCGACGATCACCGCACCCGGTCCCATCGCGCGCACCATCTCGCGGGTGACGAGCCGCGGCGCCGCGGCGCCGGGCACCAACACGGCGCAGATCAGCACGTCCGCGGCGCGCAGGGCGTTGGCGATGGCGAGCGGGCTCGACATCAGCGCTGTCGTGCGGCCGGGCCAGAGCTGCTGCACGCGTCGCAGCTTCTCCAGGCGCGTGTCGAACACCGTCACGCGGGCGCCGAGCTGCACCGCCGTCTCGATCGCGTTTTCCGCAACGATGCCGGCGCCGAGCACGACGACG
This sequence comes from Chloroflexota bacterium, assembly GCA_038066315.1. Taxonomy (GTDB): domain Bacteria; phylum Chloroflexota; class Dehalococcoidia; order DSTF01; family JACRBR01; genus JANXYW01. The sequence continues at coordinate 1,212 of JBBTPG010000137.1, forward strand.
TGCGCCGGCGGCGCGCCCGGCAGCCCCGAGATCAGCTTCCCGCGTCCCGGCCCCGGCTTACGCAGGTATTGCGCGCCGATCTCGGTCGCCATGCGGCCTGCGATCTGGCTCATCGGGATCAGCAGCGGCAGCGACCCGTCCGGCAGCTGCACCGTCTCGTACGCGATCGCCGTGACCCTCGAGGCGATGAGGGCGCGCGTCAGCTCCGGCAGCGCGGCGAGGTGCAGGTACGTAAACAGCGTCTGGTTGTCGCGGATCAGCGCGTATTCGGGCGGCAGCGGCTCCTTCACCTTCACGAGCAGGTCGGCGCGAGCCCACACTTCCCAGGCGTTCTCGACGATCGTCGCGCCGGCAGCGGCATACGCGTCGTCGCTGAAACCGACGACGGCGCCCGCCTGTGTCTCGACCAGCACGCGGTGCCCGGCATCGACAAGCGCATGCGCGCCCTCCGGCGTCAGGCCGGCCCGGTACTCGTCGGGCTTGATCTCGCGGACGGTGCCTATGATCATCGCACTCACAG
>JBBTPG010000138.1:0-8425 GCA_038066315.1 Chloroflexota bacterium
ACTCGCCGTCGCGGTCAGAGCAGCGGGCGCGCCGTCGGCTCGATCGGCGCTGGGAGCTGCGTCTCCCCCGCGAGGTATCGGTCGACGCCGGCGGCGCACGAGCGCCCCTCGGCGATCGCCCACACGATGAGGCTCTGGCCTCGCCCCATGTCACCGCAGGCGAACACGCCCGGCACGCTGGTCATGAACGAGCCGTCACGCCCGACATTGCCGCGCGCGTCGAAGCCGACGCCAAGGCTCTCGAGCAATCCACCCCGTTCAGGGCCCACGAAGCCCATCGCCAACAGGACGAGCTCGCAGGGCAGCTCGAAGTCGGTGCCCTCGATCTTCTCGAAGCGGCCATCCACCATCTCGACCTCGTACGCGACCAAGGCACGCACGGTCCCGGCTTCGTCGGCGACGAAGCGTTCCGTGTTCACGCTGAAGACGCGCTCACCGCCTTCCTCGTGGGCCGACGACACGCGGAAGACGTTCGACCACGTCGGCCACGGGTTCGCGGGCGCGCGGCGCTCGGGCGGCCGCGGCAGGATCTCGAACTGGTGGACCGACAGAGCGCCCTGGCGGTGCGCCGTGCCGAGACAGTCGGCGCCGGTGTCGCCGCCACCGATGATCACGACGCGCTTGCCGGCCGCCGTAATCGTGGGCTCGGGGAGGTCTCCCTCCTGCACCCGGTTCCCGATCGGCAGGTACTCCATGGCCTGGTGGATCCCGCACAGCTCGCGTCCGGGGATCGGGAGGTCGCGTGCGGCGGTCGCGCCGCCGGCGAGGACCGTGGCGTCGAACGCGCGGAGCTCCGACACCGCGATGTCGACACCCACGTTGGCGTTCACGCGGAACTCGGTGCCCTCGGCGCGCATCTGGCCGAGCCGGCGGTCGAGGTGCCGCTTCTCGAGCTTGAACTCGGGGATGCCGTACCTGAGCAGCCCACCGATGCGGTCGTCGCGCTCGAACACCACGACGTCGTGTCCGGCACGCGTGAGCTGTTGGGCCGCGGCCAGGCCGGCCGGGCCCGATCCGACGACGGCCACACGCTTGCCGGTTCGAACCGACGGCACGACCGGCTGGATCCAGCCTTCGGCCCACGCACGATCGACGATCTCGACCTCCACCTGCTTGATGGTGACCGGGTCCTGGTTGATCCCGAGCACGCACGACGTCTCACACGGCGCCGGGCAAAGCCGCCCCGTGAACTCAGGGAAGTTGTTCGTGGCGTGCAGCCGCTCGATCGCCTCTCGCCAGTGATCTCGGTATACGAGGTCGTTCCAGTCGGGGATCAGGTTGCCGAGCGGACACCCGTTGTTGCAGAACGGGATCCCGCAATCCATGCAGCGGCCGGCCTGCTGCTTGAGCGTGTCGCGCGCGAACGGCTCGTACACCTCGTGCCAATCGTGGAGCCGCACCGACACGGCGCGCCGTTTGGGTGTGATCCGTCCCCATTTCAGGAAGCCGGTCGCCTCACCCATGTGCCGCCGCCATCACGCGCTTGAGCGTCTCTTCCTCGGACAAGCCCGCCGCGGCCGCCTCGTCCATGACGGCGAGCACGCGCTTGAAGTCCTGGGGCATCACCTTGCGGAACGACTCGACCTCGCTCTCCCACTGTGTGAGCAGGCGGTCGGCGACATCGGAGCCTGTGAGCTCGCGATGACGCTCGACCGTCGCGCGCAGCCACTCACGGTCGTCGGCGGTGAGCGGTTCGATCTCCACCATTTGGTAGTTGACCAGCGCGGGAAAGCGGTCGTCAGGGTCATAGACGTACGCGATCCCGCCCGACATCCCGGCGGCGAAGTTCCGTCCGGTCGGCCCCAGCACGACCACCCGTCCGCCGGTCATGTACTCGCATCCATGGTCGCCGATACCTTCGGTGACCGCCGTCGCGCCGGAGTTACGCACACAGAACCGCTCACCCACCCTGCCGCGCAGGTACGCCTCACCCGATGTCGCGCCGTAGAGCACGACGTTGCCGGCAACGATGTTGTCCTCGGCCGCGAAAAGCGCGTCTCGGTCGGGGTGCACGATCACTACACCGCCTGAGAGGCCCTTGGCGGTGTAGTCGTTGGCGTCGCCCTCGAGGCGCAGCGTGATGCCGCGAGGCACGAACGCGCCGAAGCTCTGCCCCGCCGACCCGCGCAGGTGGATGCGGATCGTGTTGTCAGGAAGTCCCGCACCGCCCCACCGCTTTGTCACCTCTGAGCCGAGCATCGTGCCCACCGAGCGGTTGGTATTGCGCACGGGAGCCTCGATCTCGACGGGGCATCCGTCAGCGAGCGCGGCGGCGGCCTGCTCGATGAGCAGGCGATCGAGGGCCCGCTCAAGCCCATGATCCTGACCGCGGCTGCAGAAACGGGTCTGCCCCTCATACGGGTTGTCGGCTTCCGCGAGGATCGGCCCGAGATCGAGACCGTGCGCCTTCCAGTGGTCGATGGCCGCTCTCACGTCGAGCACCTCGGTATGCCCGATCGCTTCCGCGATCGAGCGGAACCCCAGCGCCGCGAGGTACTCGCGCACCTCTTCGGCGATGAACTCGAAGAAGGTGACGACGAACTCGGGCTTCCCGGAAAAGCGCTTGCGCAGCTCGGGGTTCTGGGTCGCGACTCCGACCGGACACGTGTCGAGGTGGCACACGCGCATCATCACGCAACCACTCACGACGAGTGGCGCGGTGCCGAAACCGAACTCCTCGCCCCCGAGCAGTGCGGCGATCAACACGTCGCGCCCCGTCTTCAGCTGTCCGTCGACCTGCACCACGATCCGGTCGCGCAGCCCGTTGCGCATGAGCGTCTGCTGCGTCTCGGCGAGCCCGAGCTCCCAGGGCGCGCCCGCATGCTTGATCGACGTGAGCGGTGACGCGCCGGTGCCGCCGTCATGGCCCGAGATGAGCACGACATCGCTGTGCGCCTTCGCCACGCCGGCGGCAACCGTGCCAACGCCGACCTGCGCGACGAGCTTCACGTGCACTCGTGCGGCCGGGTTGGCGTTCTTCAGGTCGTGGATGAGCTGCTTGATGTCCTCGATCGAATAGATATCGTGATGCGGTGGCGGGCTGATCAGGCCGACGCCGGGTGTGGAGTACCGGGTCTTGGCGATCCACGGGTACACCTTGTGGCCGGGGAGCTGACCGCCTTCGCCGGGCTTCGCACCCTGGGCCATCTTGATCTGGAGATCATCCGCGTTTACCAGGTACTCCGACGTCACGCCGAACCGGCCCGACGCAACCTGGTGCACGGCCGAACGACGGAGATCGCCGTTCGCGTCGCGCACGTAGCGGTCGGCATCTTCGCCGCCCTCGCCCGTGTTGGACTTGGCCCCGATTCGGTTCATCGCAATGGCGAGAGTCTCGTGCACTTCCTTCGAGATCGAACCGTACGACATCGCCCCGGTCGCGAAGCGCTTCACGATCTCGCACGCGGGCTCCACCTCGTCGATCGGGACAGGAGGGCGCACACCCTCGCGGAGCGTGAACAAGCCGCGTAGCGTCGCGAGGCGCTTCGACTGGTCGTCGACAAGGCGCGTGTACTCCTTGTAGATGTCGTATCGCTTGGCTCGCGTCGCGTGCTGGAGCTTGAACACGGTCTCGGGGTTGAACAGATGGTACTCGCCCTCGCGGCGCCACTGGTACTCACCGCCCAGCTCGAGATCGCGATGGGCGAGCTCGGCGGGGCGAGGGGCGTAGGCGCGCCGGTGGCGACGCGCGACCTCTTCCGCGATCTCGTCGAGGCCGATGCCACCGAGTCGCGACACCGTGCCGGTGAAGTACTCGTCCACAAGCTCGTAGCCCAGCCCGATGGCCTCGAAGACCTGCGCAGCCCGGTACGAAGCGACCGTCGAGATGCCCATCTTCGACATCACCTTCAGCACACCCTTGCCGGCCGCCTTGACGTAGTTCTTGATGGCCTGGCGCGGGTCCATCTCATCGAGCCCGTAGAGCCCTTGCGCCACGAGATCTTCGATCGACTCGAAGGCGAGGTACGGGTTGATCGCGCCCGCGCCGTACCCGATGAGCAGGGCCATGTGGTGCACCTCACGCGCGTCACCCGTCTCCAGCACCAAACCCACCTGGGTGCGCTTGAGCTCACGGATGAGATGGTGGTGCACCGCGGACACGAGCAGCAACGAAGGAATCGGGGCGAGGTCCGGCCCAGAGTCGCGATCCGAGAGCACGATGATCCGCACGCCCTCCGCGATCGCCGCCGACGCTTCGGCCCGCACGCGGTCGAGTGCGTCGCGCAACGCCGTCCCGCCACCCGCGACCCTGTAGAAGCCCGAGATCACGCGTGCCGCGAACTCCGGCCGGTCGCCGTCGTCATTGATGTGGATGAGCTTGGCCAGCTCGTCGTTGTCGAGGATCGGGAAGGGCAGGGCGATCTGGTGACACGCGTCGGGTTGGGAATCGAGCAGGTTGCCTTCGGCACCGATCGTCGACGCGAGCGAGGTGACGAGCTCCTCGCGGATCGCGTCGAGCGGCGGATTCGTGACCTGCGCGAAGAGCTGCTGGAAGTAGTCGAACAGCAGCCGGGAACGCTCCGACAGCACCGCCACCGGGGTGTCGGTGCCCATCGAGCCGACCGCCTCCATCCCTGCCTTGGCCATCGGCGCCACGAGGAGCTTCAGCTCCTCGTGTGTGTACCCGAACGTCATCTGGCGTCGGACCACCGACTGGTGCGAATAGACGATGTGCTGCCGGTCGGGCAGATCGCTCAGGTGGACGAGGCCCTGCTCGCACCATTGCTCGTACGGATGCTCGGTAGCGAGCGTGGCCTTGATCTCTTCGTCCTCGACGATGCGGCCCAGGGAGGTGTCGACAAGGAACATCTTCCCCGGCTGCAGCCGGCCCTTCTTGACGACGCGCGCCGGGTCGATGTCGACCACGCCCGTCTCGCTCGCCATGATCACCCGGTTGTCGTCGGTGACCCAGTAGCGGCTCGGCCGCAAGCCGTTGCGGTCCAGCACCGCGCCGATCACGGTGCCATCTGTGAACGCGATCGATGCAGGCCCGTCCCACGGCTCTATGAGCGACGCGTGGTAGCGATAGAACGCGCGCTTGGCCGCCGACATCGTGGCGTGGTTCTCCCACGCCTCCGGGATCATCATCAGCACCGCGTGCGCGAGCGAGCGACCGCCGAGGTGCAAGAGCTCGAGGCATTCGTCGAAGCTCGCGGTGTCGGACGATCCCTCCGTGATGATCGGAAAGGCGCGCTCCAGGTCGGGAATCAATGGTGTGGAGATCTGCGCGGCGCGCGCGTGCATCCAGTTGCGGTTGCCCTGTACCGTGTTGATCTCACCGTTGTGGGCGAGGAAGCGGTACGGGTGCGCGAGCGGCCACGATGGGAACGTATTGGTCGAGAACCTGCTGTGCACCAGCGCGAGCGCCGACTCGATGCGCGGGTCGCGCAGATCCAGGAAGAACTGACCGAGCTGCGGCGTCGTCAACATACCCTTGTAGACCAGGGTGCGGCTCGACAACGACGAGAAGTAAATCGGCAGGTCGTCGGGTATCTCGTGCTCGATCCGCTTGCGCAGCATGAACAGCTTGCGGTCAAGGTCGATGCCCACCGACCCCGCCGGGTCGGTGACGAAGCAGTGCCAGAAGCTGGGCATCCCCGCCCGCGCCGTCGGCCCGATCATCGAGTCGTCGATCGGAACGCTTCGCCAGCCGATGACCCGTAGACCCTGTTCCTCGGAGAGGTCCTCCACCACGCCGCGCGCCTTATCGGCCGCGGTCGCCTCCGGCGGGAGCATCGCGAGCCCGACGCCATAGGCCCCGGCGGGCGGGAGAGAGAACCGGGTGACGCCGCGGAGGAACGCGTCCGGCACCTGGATGAGAATCCCCGCGCCGTCGCCGGTGTTGACCTCCGCGCCCGATGCGCCCCGGTGGTCGAGATTGCAGAGCGCGCCGAGAGCCGTGTCGACGATGTCGCGGCTCTTGGCCCCCGTGACGTCGACGACGAACCCGACGCCGCACGCATCGTGCTCGAAGCGGGGGTCATAGAGACCGCTCGCTGCGGGCAACGCGCTGAACGGCAGAGGTCGCCTGGTCAGCCTCGCGGGAGTGGGCACGTTTCCTCGCTTCCGGTGATCAGGGGCTCATCGCCCGTCCTGGCGTCTGCGGCCGGCGCGCCTAGGTGCGTCAGGTTCGTGACGCAGGTCAACGCCATCTCAAGCACGCCGAACGACGGCTTGCCGGCGATATCGGCGACGAAGCCGGTGCCGCAGGCGTCCCGTTCCTGGTCGGGCGCATAGAGTGGAGCGTTCACGTCACTACCTGCTGGATGCCGAGAAGTGGCCAATTGTAACGCAATTCACAATCGGTGTCACTAGACAGCGTTGAATCTGAATCTTCTAAGAAAACGCAACGAGGTCGCCACGGCGACCCCGCTCACTCCGCCGCCAACGGCAACGCCGCCGCGCTAGAGCACGCTCCCACATGGGATTGAAGGATAGTACCCCAGAGCCGCGGGTTTGACAAGCGGCGGCTGCCACATGGAGAGTTCGCGCGGCCGCAGCCCCGACCGTTGTTTAGTGTCGGCGTCGGCGTTACCGTGAGATTGCGGCACTGCGTGCCGGCCGAGCACAGACCCTTGACTGGCGACCTCATGACCACGACCGACCACCACCTCACCCTCCACTTCGTCCGCCACGGCGAGACGCCCGGCAACGCCGAGCGGCGCTTCCAGACGCCCGACGTGCCGCTGAGCGAGGCGGGCCGCGCGCAGGCGCTCGCCGTCGCCGCCACGCTGCTCGAAACGACGCGCGCGGGCGCGATCCTCGCCAGCGACTACTCCCGGACGATGGAGACAGCCGCCGCGATCGGCCAGCGGCTGGGGCTGCCGATCGTCGAGGAGCCCGCCCTGCGCGAGCGCAACTTCGGCATCGCGCGCGGCCGGCTCTACGCCGACATCGGCGAAGAGACGCTGGCGCGCTGGCGCAATCCGCACGAGCGCATCGAACAGGGCGAGAGCTGGGCCGACGTCTACGACCGCGTCAAGAACTTCCTCGACGGCCTGCGGACGTCGCCGCCCGCCCGCGAGCTGATCCTCGTCACGCACGGCGGCGCCATGAGCGTCGCGCTCGACTACCTCGCTGGTAAACCGATCGATGACTTCGTGCTCACGCCGCTCGACAACTGCGCCGTCCGCACCGTCGTGCTGGCCTACGGCCCGTAGGGAACCACCACCGAAGTCATAGCGACCCCGCAGCTCCGAAGCCCAACCGCCCGATCCAAGCCGAAGGCCTGAGTCAGGTGTCCGCGCCACCAAACCCTCACCCAACCCAATCATAATCCTCTGTGTCCTCTGTGTCCTCCGTGGTGAACACAGCCTACGGCGCCTTCACCCACGTCGTGCCGCCGTCGGCCGTCGTCCACGTGCCGTCGGGCGTGGTGAACACACCGTGCGTGGCGTCGGCGAACGTGATCGACTCCACCGGCACCGCGGATGCCAGGCTCGGCACGACCACCTCCGACCAGTTGTGCCCGCCGTCCGTCGAGCGGAGCAGGTTGTGGCCCGGGCTGCTCAGGCCGAGCCAGCCCTTGTCGGCGTCCTGGAAGAAGAACGCGCTGACGCCGTTGCCGTTCGGCAGCTCGCCCACACCCGACTCCGCGGGAGGCGTGCCCAACGTCGTGCGGCTGATCAGCGTCCACGCCGTGCCGCCGTTATCCGTGCGGAACAGGAACTTCTCGTTGCTGCCCGCCGCGGCGCCGCCGTAGCAGAACTGCCACTGCGTGTTCGCGTCCAGCGCGAAGAACTTGCCCACCGACAACGCCTGCCCCGCGAGCGACGTGCGCAGCGTGCACGGGTCAGCCGTCGCTTGCGGCGACCCGGTCCACGTGACCTCGCCGCAGCGATGGATCAGGTGCAGGCCGGGAAAGCCCGCCAGCTCGTTGATCTCGATCAGCGCCCAATGCGACTGCCGGTTCGCGGTCGTATCCAGCATCGTGACGTTCTGGTTCACGCTGCCGTTCGTCACGGTGACGATGCCCACGAGCGTCACGTCGGCCAGCGTGAACGCCTCGGGCGCGCCCTCCGACTCCGGACAGGCGAGATCCGTCCGCACGAGGTAGAGATAGCCGTTCATCCCGTACGTCGGCGGCTGGCCAAAATCGTCGCCCTTCACGAACAGGTCCACGAACCCCGCCGGCGGCCACGGGTCGCCCGTATCGGGCGCGAAGGCGCGCAGCGTCGTGTTGTCCACGCCGATGCCGCTCAGGTCGTTCGCGACGTGCAGGTTCCCCTGCCCGACGATCGTGCACGACACGGCGGCGAGCGCGACGGCAGCGAGAAGCACAAGAGAGAAGCGTGAGCGTGTCAATGTGCGGCGGGGCTTGGCGATCATGCGGCGGCCTCCTTGATCGCTAGGGCGTTTGAGGTCAGTGGCATTATGGGGGATGGGGCGATCCGCGACCTATTCCAGGATCAAATCGGCTGCCGGA
>JBBTPG010000139.1:0-3667 GCA_038066315.1 Chloroflexota bacterium
CGTCACCGTCGGGAACGGCGTGATCGGCGTGTCCGACACGCGCATCATCGCCGTCTCCGTGCGCGACTGCGTGCCGGCGCCGTTCTGCACCGTCAGCGTGTACGTCACGGCGTTGCCGGACTGCGACGCCGTGAAGCCGCCGGCGACGACGTTGCGGGCGACGGTGCGCGTCGTCGGAGCGCCGTTGACCGTGAGCGTGCGCTGCAGTTCGCTGCCGGCCTGCTGGTAGTGGCTGCTGTAGGTGGAGCCTGTGCTGTAGTCGGTCCACTGCATCGTCACGTCGCCCGCCGCCACGTTAGCCTGACTGGCGACGCCGCTCTGTGTGTCCTGGTTCAGCCAGAACAAGCCATTGCGGAGCTGATGCGTGGCGCTCTGCTGGTCGCGCCCGGTTGCCGAGTCCTTGAGAATGGCGACGAGCGTCATGCCCAGCACGCTGAGGATCGAACCAGTGATCGCGAGGCCCACGAGGAGCTCGACGAGACCAAGGCCGCGTTCGCCGCGCCGCGTCTTCATCGGTTCACCTTGTAGCCTTCGAGCGTATAGACGGCGATGCCGTCTTTGCTCACCTGCACGGTGATCAGCTCGATGTTCGCGTCGGCGCCGCCGATGGCGCTGGCGGCTGCCGTGACGCCGTAGGTGCCCGGCGGCGTTACGGTCGGGTACGAGTACGGCGCGGCGTTGTATGCGGCAGCCTTCGTGTACTCCATCTGCGACCGCGCGAGCTCATGCGCCGTGGACAGGCGGTCGGACTGCCCGGTAGAGAGCAATCCGGTCGAGAGGCCGGCGATGAACACGACGAGCGTCATGCCGAGGATGGCGGTCGCGACGAGCGCCTCGAGCAGCGCAACGCCGCGCTCGGACCGCAGCCGCGCGCTCATTTCGGGGGCGCCGCCCCTGCGCCCGCGTCATTGACGTGGCCGATGAGCTGGTACATAGGCATGATCAGCGAGAGGGCGATGAAGCCGACGATCACGCCCATCACGATCGTGAGCGCGGGCGTCATCATCGCCGTCAACGCATCGACCTTCTCATCGACCTCTTTGGTGTAGAACTCGGCGGTGATCTCCAGGTTGGCGTCGAGCGTGCCCGTCTCCTCGCCGACGGCGACCATCTGGACGAGCATTTGCGGGTAGCAGCCGGCCTTCGTCATGGGCGCTGAGAGGCCTTCGCCATCCATGAGCTGACGGCGGACGTCTTCGACGTGGCGGCGCAGGATCGTGTTGTCGGTCGTCTTGACGACCATGTCCATAATCTCCGTCAATGGCAGACCGGCGCGCAGGAGGATGGCCAGCGTGCGGCTGAACCGCGCGGCGTTGGCGTTGATCGTGATCGCCTTGAACACGGGCACGGTCAGCAGGACGCGGTCGATAAGCCGTTTGCCAGCGGGCTGGCTGAACAGCCAGGTCCCGGCCAACGCGACGCCCGCCGCTCCGGCGAGGATCTGCATCCGGAACGCCTTGCTGAACTCCGTGACGCCGATCAGGATGCGTGTGGTGATCGGCAGGCCGCCGTCGAACTCCTTGAACAGCTCGACGAGGGCCGGCAGCGCCGTTGTGACGAGGATGCCGACGACGACGATGGCGAGCACGATCATGAAGGCGGGGTACGCGAGAGCGCCCTTGACGCGCTTGGCGACGGCCTCTTCACGCTCCATATAGGTCGCGAGCTGGCGCAGCATCTCCTCGATGTGGCCGGTGCGCTCGCCCAGCTCCACCATGCGCGCGTAGAGCGGCGGAAACACGGCGGGGTACTGCTCGATGGCGGACGCGAAGGTCGAGCCGCCGCGGATGGACTTGGCGATGCCGGCGATGGCGGTGGCCAGCGGCTTCGATGCCGCCTGCTCTTCGAGCAGTTCCAGGCTGCGCATCACGGGCACGCCGGATTCGAGCAGCGTCGCGAGCTGGCGCGAGAACGTGATCAGCGCGCGCTTCTTGACGGCGAACAGGCTCGGAAACACCTGCTCGATGCCGGGGAGCTTGCGCTCTTGCCGGATGCTGATGACGCGGTAGTCGGCGTCCCAGAGCGCGCGCTCGGCCTGCGCCTCGGTGGGCACGTCGAGCGCCCCGCGGATCTGTTCGCCGTCTGGCGCGATAGCAACGTAGCGGAAGGCCATAGCCACGCGCTCCTAGTTGATTGAGTACACGCTGCGGAGGATCTCCGCGGGCGTCACAAGTCCGTGCTTGACCTTGAGCATGCCGTCGCGCCGCATCGGCACCATGCCGTCGGCGATCGCCTGCTCGCGGATGATCTTCGCGGACGCTCCGGCCAGGAGCAGCCGGCGGATGTCATCGTTCAGGGAAAGCACTTCGTACACGCCGACGCGGCCGAGGAAACCCGTGCCCGCGCACAGGTTGCAGCCGGCGCCGCGTTTGATCATCTCGAGCGGCTCGGCCAGGTCCGCCTCATACATCGCCTGCTCCTCGACGCTGGGCTGCGCGTCCGCCGCGCAGTAGGCGCAGATGCGGCGCACCATGCGCTGGCCAACGACGCCGATCAGGGAGGACGCCGCCAGGAAGGGCTCGATACCGAGGTCCGTCAGCCGCAGCAGTACGCCGACGGCGTCGTTCGCGTGGATCGATGAGAGCACGAGGTGGCCGGTGAGCGCCGCCTGGCAGGCGATGCGCGCCGTCTCGCCGTCGCGCACCTCACCGACGAGGATGACGTCGGGGTCGAGCCGCATCAGCGAGCGGAGGCCGGTGGCGAAGGTAATCTCGGCCTTCTCGTTGACCTGAATCTGGTTGATACCGTCGAATTGGTACTCGACCGGGTCTTCGATCGTGATGATCTTGCGCTCGGCGTCGTTGAGTTGGTTCACCGACGCGTAGAGCGTGGTGGTCTTGCCCGATCCCGTCGGGCCGCTGACGAGCACCATGCCGAACGGGGACTTGAGCAGCCGGATATGGCGCTCCAGCGCGACCGGCGAGAAGCCGAGCTCGCGGAGCGACATCAGCGAGACGCTCTTATCGAGGACGCGCAGCACCATCATCTCGCCGTGTGCCGAATCGGAGGTCGCGGCGCGCAGGTCGATGCGTTTGCCTTCGACCTCGGTGCTGATCTGGCCGTCCTGCGGCCGGCGCCGCTCGGCGATGTTCATGCCCGCCATGACCTTGAAGCGCGAGACGAGCGCGGGGTGGATGTCCTTCGGCAGGCGCATCGCCTCGTGCAGCACGCCGTCGATGCGGAGCCGGACGCGGAGCGAATCAGCCTCCGGCTCAAGATGGATATCCGACGCGCGGTCGCGGACGGCCTGTGCGAGCAGCAGGTCGGCCGTGCGCACGATAGGCGCCTGGCCGAGCTGCAGGTCGAGGTCCTGCTTCTCAGGCTGTACCTGCTTCTCGTGCTGGAGAGGCATAGCGAGCCCGACTTCGCGCTCGATCTCCGAGCTGACGCGGTACTGGATGTTGATGGCGCGGCGGATCTCGTCGGGGATGCCGACGGCGGGGTTGATCTCCTGCCCGGTCATCGACCGCAACTCTTCGACGGTCTGCATATTGCCGGGGTCGGCCATGACGACGAGCAGCGCCCGCCCGTCGGTCTCGACCGGGATCAGCAGGTGCTCGCGGCAGAACTCCGAGGGCACGAGGCGCGTCGCCTCGTGCTGGATATTGATGCGCAGCAGGTCGAGAAAGGCGATGCCGAACTGCTGGCTGAGCGTCATCGCCAGGGC
>JBBTPG010000140.1:0-1028 GCA_038066315.1 Chloroflexota bacterium
CACCGCCTCCGCGGCAGCGCGCCCCGGAGCCGCGTTCGGCGTTTCACCAACGTCGGGCAGATGCTGGCGCGCGTGTTCGCCGGCTACAAGCTGATCAGCCTGCGCGAGAAGCGCAAGGGCACGGCCTGGGGCGAAGCGCGCCGCAACAAGCACCACCTTTGGAGCGCCACGAAGTTCTACGAGGCCGCCGTCAGGAACCAGGGCCTGCTGATCAAGACGGGCCAGTTCCTGGGCACGCGTCCAGACGTCCTGCCCGACGCGTACGTGGACGTCCTCTCCGGCCTGCACGACGAGGTGCCGCCCGAGACCTTCGAGAACATCAAGCACCAGATCGAGCGCGAGCTTGGACGGCCGCTCGCGGAGATCTTCGTCGAGTTCGACGAGACGCCCGTCGCGTCGGCGTCGCTCGCGCAGGTGCACCGCGCGGTGCTGAAGGACGGGCGCGTGTGCGCCGTCAAGGTGCAGTACCCCGGCATCGATCACATTGTCGATATCGACCTGGCGAACATGTCGTTCTTCATCAGCGTCCTGAACAAGCTCGACCGGTCCATGGACTACCGCTTCGTCGCTGAGGAGATGCGCAAGCACATCCCGCTGGAGCTGGACTTCATCAACGAAGGCCACAACAACGAGCGTATCGCGGAGGACTTCAAGTACGTCGATGACATCGTCGTGCCGGACATCTACTGGGAGTACAGCACCCGCCGCGTGCTGACGATGGAGTACATCGACGGCGTCAAGATCACCGACTACGAGGGCGTGCGGCGGCTGGGCGTCGACCCGACTGACGTGGCGAAGATCTTGGTCTTCGCGTTCGCCGAGATGATCGTGAAGAACGGCTTCTTCCACGCCGACCCGCACCCCGGCAACCTGATGGTCCTGCCGGGGCCAAAGCTGGTGCTGATCGACTTCGGCCAGGCGAAGGAGTTGGAGCCGGCGTTCAAAGATGTGCTGGTGCGCTTCACGCGCACGCTGCTGGACGGCGACAACGTGGCGATGGGCAGCGCCTTCCGCGACCTGGGCTTCCG
>JBBTPG010000141.1:0-2193 GCA_038066315.1 Chloroflexota bacterium
CCGCCATGCAGGAGCTGCCGCGCGTGCGAACGCGTCGCCGGCGGCGCGCATCCGGACGTCGAGATGATCGGCATCGGCGGGCTGTGCAAACCAAAGCCGCACGAGTCACAACACGACCATTCACAAGATAACTCGCGCGACATCAAGATCTGTCAGATGCGTCGGCTTCAGGAGCTGATATCGCGCGCGCCGTTCGAGGCGCGCTACCGCGTCATCATCGTCGAACCGGCGGACGCGCTGGGACGCGAGGCGACGGCGGCGCTGCTGAAGACGCTGGAGGAGCCGCCGCCGTACGTGGTCATCATCCTCGTCACGGACCGCGAGGAGCTGCTGCCTGACACGATCCGCTCGCGCGCGCGGCGCGTCGGCTTCGCCGGCCTGCCCGCGAGCGAGATCGAGCGGACGCTGCGGACGCGCTGGGACGTCGACCCGCCACGCGCGGCAGAGCTGGCGCGGCTCTCGGGCGGCAGGCTGGGCTGGGCGGTCGCGGCGCTGCACGATGAGCGGATGATGGAGCAGCGCGAGCAGGCGCTCGATCGCGCCGAGGCGCTGGCATCGGCGCCGTTGGCCGAGCGATTCGTCTACGCGGGCGCGCTGGGCGGCAGCTATACGAAGGACCGCGCGGGCGTGCAGTCGGTGCTGGAGATGTGGCAGGAGTGGTGGCGCGATATCCTGCTCATCGCAGCCGGGCGCGCGGATCATGCCGTGCACGGCGACCGATTGGACAGGTTACGCGCGCTGGCGTCACAATGCGACGTCGCGGGGGCGGTGCGCGCCCTCCGCGCGATCACGGATGCGCGGCAACAGCTCGCCGAGAACGCCAGCCCTGTGCTGGCGCTCGAAGCGATGATGCTGGCGCTGCCCGAGCTGCGGTCGAACGCCGTTTCGCAGCGGCTGGCCGGACGATAGACGAAAGGACCGCTTCGCTCCGGCGAGGCGCACGAGCATGAGCAGCGCACAGCGCACCCCCGTCGGCGTGCGATTCAAGGAAGCCGGCAAGGTCTACTACTTCGACGCGGCGGAGCATGCACTCGACGTCGGCAGCTACGTCGTCGTTGATACATCGCACGGGCTTGAGATCGGGCGCGTCGTCGTGGCGCCGGACCAGGTGCTGGCGAGTGAGATCAAAGAGACGCTGAAGCCGATCATGCGCGTCGCGACACGGGAAGACCTGGAGCAGCGGCAGAAGCTCAAGGACCAGGCGGCGGAGCAGCTTCGCGAGGCGAAGCATCGCGTCGCCGAAGAAGGCACCGACCTGCAGATCGTGTCGGGCGAGTACAACCTCGACGGGTCGCAGATCACGTTCTACTTCACGTCGACGAAGGATCGCGTCGACTTCCGGCCGCTCGTGCGCGAGCTGGCGGACGCGTTCGGCACGAAGGTGCAGATGCTGCAGGTGGGCGAGCGCGACCGCGCGAAGATGCTCGACGGTTACGACGTGTGCGGCCAGCGGCTTTGCTGCGCGTCGTGGCAGACGTCCTTCCCGTCGGTGTCGATCAAGATGGCGAAGGAACAGGACCTGCCGCTGAACCCGCAAAAGATCTCGGGCGTGTGCGGCCGGCTGTACTGCTGCCTGACGTTCGAATACGAGGGCTACCGCGAGCTGCGCGGCCAGATGCCAAAGGTGGGCTCGATGGTCTCGACGCCGGTCGGCGAGGCGAAGGTGAACAGCGTCAACCTGATGACGAAGACGGCGCGGCTGTGGCTCACCGACCAGCGCCAGATCCTGGAGATGCCCGTCGTCGACTTGCAGATGCAGTACGGCACGGCGGTGCGGCCCGTGGAGCTCGTCCGCGAGATCGAAGCGCCGCTCAAGCGACAGGCGCCGCCACCCGGTGAGGAAGCGGCGTCAAGCGTCGAAGCACGCGCGGCAACGGCCGAACCGGCCGCCGAAGGCGAACGGGCGGAGCGCGGCGCAGGTGAAGGCGGCGCAAAGCGGCGGCGGCGCGGCAGGCGCGGCGGACGGCAGCGGCGCGGCGGCGGCGAGGGCGGGCCAGCGGCCCAGAGCGGACCGCCGGGACAAAGCGCACCACCGCCCGGCCCGCCTCCTGGACCCGGCGCCTGACAGTATGGGTCGGGGGCTGAACGCCCACGCCGCGACAAGGCAGCGGTCCACACTCATCAGCCAATCCAACTCGACGGGACGCACAGACCTCCTGCGGCGACTCTTCGACCGAGGACGGCTGTCTCCTG
>JBBTPG010000142.1:0-8686 GCA_038066315.1 Chloroflexota bacterium
TGCGCGACGAGCGTGGCGCGCCCGATGCCCACGTGGTCGAGCAGCGCCCGCAGGTCGTCGACGAACGCCGCGCCGGCGGGGCCGCCGTCCGCGTCGGGCGACTGGCCGAAGCCGCGGTGGTCGAAGACGACGCAGGTGAAGCGATCGCTGAAGTGCGGCACCTGCTGCCACCACGACAGGTGATTACCGCCCGCGCCGTGCGCGAAGACGATCGCGGGCGCGTCGCCGGGCGTGGGGCCGTGCGTTTCGTAGTAGATGCGGATGCCGGCGGCGTCAGCGTATGGCATGCGACCTAACCCCCGGCCCCTTCCCCGCGAGGGAAGGGGCGCTCAGTCGAAGCATTGCGAGCGGCGCCGCGGGCAGGGCGAGCCCTGCCCCTACGCGATGCGGTATCGCGAATGTGCGTCGGGATCCGCTACGGCTTCCGCTTAGAACCTCGACCGCGCTGCTCCTTTGCCGGATGCGAACGGCATTGGCGCCAGGCGGACGGCGCGGTGCTGGTGGTTCGTGCTGTCGTGACCAGCTTCGACGGCAGGGCGCTTCTTCATCGGGACGTAGCCTCGCTTGCGCGCGCCGGTGTAGATCTGCCGCGGCCGCGCGATCTTCTGCTCCGGGTCGGTGATCATCTCGCGCCACTGCGCGATCCACCCCGCTGTCCGCGGGATGGCGAAGAGCACCGGGAACATCTCGACCGGGAAGCCCAGCGCCTGGTAGATGATGCCTGAGTAGAAGTCGACGTTCGGGTAGAGCTTGCGCGAGACGAAGTAGTCGTCCTCGAGCGCGATGCGCTCGAGCTCCAGCGCGATGTCGAGCAGCGGGTTGCGGCCGGTGAGGTCGAACACCTCGTCGGCGGTGCGCTTGATGATCTTGGCGCGCGGGTCATAGTTCTTGTAGACGCGGTGGCCGAAGCCCATCAGGCGGCCCTCGCCCTTCTTGAACTTCTTGATGAACTCCGGCACACGCTTCTTGTCGCCGATCTCCTCGAGCATGCGGAGCACTTCTTCGTTGGCGCCGCCGTGCAGCGGGCCGTAGAGCGCCGCCGCGGCCGCCGCCGTCGCGGAGTACGGGTCGGGGCGCGAGCTGCCGACGGCGCGCATGGCGTTGGTGCTGCAGTTCTGCTCGTGGTCGGCGTGGAGAATGAAGAGCACTTCGACGGCGCGCTCCAGCACGGGGTCGGGCACGTACTTCGCCTCGGACATCTTCCAGAGCATGCTCAGGAAGTTGCCGGCGAACGACAGGTCGTTGTCCGGGTAGACGAACGGCAGGCCGCGGCTGTGGCGATACGCGAAGGCCGCGATCGTCGGCATCTTTGCGATCAGGCGCCACGTCTGCAGCTCGCGCGATGCGGGGTCGTCGATGTTGCGCGCATCAGGGTAATACGTCGAGAAGGCGCCGACGGTGCCGATCAGCATGCCCATCGGGTGAGAGTCGTAGTTGAAGCCGTCGATAAACTTCTTGATGTTCTCGTGGACCATCGTGGAGTACTTGATGTCGTGGGTCCACTGGTCGAGCTGCGCGGCCGACGGCAACTCGCCGTAGACGAGCAGATACGCCGTCTCCAGGTACGTGCTCTTTTCCGCGAGCTGTTCGATCGGGTAGCCGCGATACTCGAGGACGCCCTTGTCGCCGTCGATGTACGTAATCGCGCTGCGGCACGACGCGGTGTTGGTGAACGCCGGGTCGTAGGTCATCAGGCCGAAGTCGTCGCTGTCGACGCGGATCTGCCGCAAGTCCATCGCGCGGACCGTGCCGTCCTGGATCGGAATCTCGTACGACGTGCCGGTGCGGTTGTCGGTGACGCTGAGTGTGCCGGCGTTCGCGGTCTTCGCCGCCGCGGGTTTGGCGCCCGCCCTGCCGTTTGGCGAAACCTTCGCGCGCGCGGCGGGCTTCGCGGCGGCGCGGGCTGGCCTCTTCGGCGCGGCTTTCTTCGAGCGGATGGGGGTGCGCGTTGCCATGTTGGGCCTCCTTCGCAGGCGGTGCGTACGCTGTTGCGATACACGAGCGCGCCTCGCTGACGCGCCACTCTGAGCATATCAGGAATGCCCGCGCGTGCTTATGCCAAGGGATATGTATTCTGATCATTCCGCGGTTGACAGGATCGGCAAGGCTGGCGGATACTAACCAAATGGTGGCAATTTCACCACTGGATGGTCAGATAAGGAAGCGCGTGGACCGGCGCCAGGCGATCGTCGACGCCGCGACGGAGCTGTTCGCTGAACGCGGCTTCTCCGGCGTCTCCGTGCAGGAGATCGCGGACGCGGCGGGCACGCACAAGACGACGGTGCTGTACCACTTCGCCACGAAGGACGCGCTGCACGAAGCGGTGTTGGACGAGGCGCTCGGACGTGTCGTCGAGGTCACGCGGGAGTTCCTTGCGGGCGACCTCAAGCGGGAGCGCGTGGCGTTCTTGCTGGACCAGATGCACGCGTTCTACGCGGAGCACCCGGCGCTGGCGCGGCTGCTGCAGCGCGAGCTCATGGACCCGGACGGCAGCGACGCGTACTTCGCGCGCTTTGTCGAACCGATCTACTTGCCGGCGGTCGCCAGCCTGGAGGCGGCGATGGCGGCGGGTTTGATTCGCCCCATCGACCCGGCGTTCTTCATCCACGACACACACGTGACATTGGTCGGCTACTTCTGCCACCGCGAGCTCCTCGAACGCCTGCGGCCGGGCGTCGACCCGTATTCGGTCGAGTCGCTGATCGCGCGGCGCGAGTTTCTTGTCGACCGCATCTTCCGCCAGCTCACGCCGGACCGCCCGGCGCGCCGCCGCAACGCCACATCCACGAAGGGAGCACCGCGATGACCACGATGACGCAGGACGAGCAGGCGAGGGCGTGGGAGACGCCGCACGGCTACCGCTTTGACATCCCGCCGTTTCCGAACTGCTGGTTCCAGGTCGCCTACAGCGATGAGCTGGAGCCGAACGCGGTGATGCCGCTGCAGTACTTCGGCAAGGATCTCGTGCTGTTCCGGGGCGAGGACGGGAAGGCGCGCGTGCTCGATGCGTTCTGCCCGCACCTGGGCGCGCACCTGGGCTACGGCGGCCTGGTGCGGGAGAACACCATCCGCTGCCCGTTCCACGCATGGCGCTTCGACGGCGAAGGCCGCTGCGTAGACGTGCCGTACGCGAACAAGATCCCGCCGCTGGCGAAGCTCGACGCCTGGCCGGTGTGCGAGGTCAACGGGCTGATCATGGTCTGGCACCACATGGAGGGCCGGCCGCCGGCGTTTGAGCTGCCCGTGCTGCCGGAGCACGGCAACCCGGCCTGGACGCCGTACACGAAGCAGCGCTGGAAGATCCGCACGCACAACCAGGAGATGGCTGAGAACGCCGTTGACTCCGCGCACTTCAAGTACGTACACGGCACGCCGGAGCAGCCGATGACGCGCGCCGAGGTGGACGGCCACATCCTGCGCGCCCGCTCGCCCGTCAACTACGTGACGCCGCAGGGCACCGTCGAGGGCGGCATCGCGTCGGACTCGTACGGGTTCGGCTTCGGCACCACGCGCTTCACCGGCATCGTCGAGACGCTGCTCGTCAGCTCCGTGACCCCGATCGACGGCCAGTACGTCGATGTGCGCTTCTCGTTCATGGTGAAGAAGATGGACAGCGAGGGCGCGACATCCGGCGTGAGCCGCGCGTTCATCAAGGAGATCGAGCGTCAGCTTGGCCAGGACATCCCGATCTGGGAGAACAAAGTGATGAAGATGCGCCCGGTGCTCTGCGACGGCGACGGCCCGGTCGGCATTTTCCGCCGCTGGGCGAAGCAGTTCTACGTGACGGCGCCGGAGATATCGCCCGCTGAGGACGGGGATATGGGGACGACGGTTAGACGCTGAGCAGGGCGAGGGTGGAAGATGGAAGATAGATGATGGAAGAGCTCTCCATCATCCATCTTCCACCGTCCATCTTCCGCGCGTGAGCAGCGCCAAAGGAACGGAGTCACGCAGCATGGTCAGGGCGATCGACACGTTCGTCAACGTCAACATGGGCTCGGTGGAGCGGCCGCCCTGGCTGGTGCGCGTGGCCGAGGACTACTTCAACCGCGCCGACGCGATCTTCAAAGACATCGAGATACCCGAGCTGATCGAGGCGATGGACCGCGCCGGCGTCGAGAAGTGCATCCTTTCGACGACCGCCGAAGCGCCGGCCGAGCACGTGCTGAAGTTCCCGCGCGCGCACCCGGACAAGTTTGTGCTCTCGCTCTCGATGGACCCGCGCAACGGCATGCCGTCGCTGCGCGCGCTGGAGCACCTGGTGCGCAACGAGCCGGTGGTGCTGGCGCGCATCACGCCGTTCATGGTGGGCGCGATCCCGCCGAACGAGAAGGAGTACTACCCCGTCTACGCGAAGTGCATCGACCTGGACCTGCCGATCGCGATCAACACCGGCATCCCCGGACCGCCGATGCCCGGCAAGTGCCAGGACCCCATGTACCTGGACGAGGTGTGCGTCTTCTTCCCGGAGCTGAAGCTGGTGATGGCCCACGGCGCCGACCCGTGGTGGGACGTCGCGATCCGGCTGATGATCAAGTATCGCAACCTCTGCCTGCAGACGTCGGCGTATGCGCCGCGCTACTTTCCGCCGCAGCTGATCCAGTTCATGAACACGCGCGGCCAGGACAAGATCATGTTCGCGTCCGACCACCCGGTGCTGTCGTTTGAGCGCTGCGTGAAGGAGGCGCAGGAGTTGGACCTGCGAGAGGGCGTGCTGGACAAGTTCCTGTACGCGAATGCCGAGCGGCTATTCTTCAGCGGGCGGAATCCCGCGACCGGTGCAACTGGCGGATAGCGGCGAGAAGCCTCTCCTGCGTCCGGGCGCGATGGCGGCGAATGTGGGACTGGGGCACGGATGGCATCGTACTGGGACCGGTATCGCGACGCGCGCATCTCACGCCGCGCGTGGCTGCGCGCGGCGGGTGCCGGCGCCGCCGCGGCGGGAGCGGTCGCGCTCGCCGGGTGTGAGAATGCAGCCTCGAAGAAGCTGGGTACGGTGCCCACGTCTCCGCTGGGCCCCGTAGATCAGCCCGACGTCCTGAACCCGGCGGGACCGCCGCGACGTGGCGGCCGCTTCGCTACGGCGAACTCCGCGGACTTCGGCACCTTCGATCCGCACCTGGGCATCGCCGTGGCGTCGGCCTACTTTCCGCGCGTGTACAACGTCCTCGTGAACCAGTCACCGACCAGGCCGGAGTTCATGTACTTCGACCTGGCGACATCGTTCGAGACGCCGGACGACACGACGTACGTCTTCAAGATCCGGCCCGGCGTGAAGATCGCGCCGAACAAGCTCGGCGTTCCGGAGCGCGACCTCGATGGCGAGGACGTGAAGGCCAGCCTCGAACGTATGAAGGCGGATCCGGCCACGACCTCCTACGCGTTCGCGAGCAAGTACATCGACTCCGTGACGGTGAGTGGCGACGCGGTGACGGTGAAGACGGCGGCGCCCTATGCCTGGTTCATCAGCCGCGCCGGCTCTATCTTCGGCTCCGTCGCGCCGCGTGAGCTGCTCGCCGGCGACCTCGCGCGGTTGGCCGACAAGACGGCGGGCGCGGGGCCCTATCGCCTCACCTCCGTGACTGAGGGCGAGAGGGCCCGATTCGACCGCAATCCCAACTACTATCGCAAGGACGAGATCACCGGCGCGCAACTGCCGTACGTCGACGGGCTCGACGTCGGCGTGGTCTTCGACCGCGCCGCGCAGCGGACGGCGTTCCAGTCCGGCCAGATCCACGCCTACATGACGGCGACGGGCGAAGAGGCGCGCGGGCTCAAGGATGCCGTCCTCACCCGCGACCCGAACTTCGCCTACATCTCGATCACGATGAACCCGAAGAGAAAGCCGTTCGATGATCCGCGCGTGCGCCGCGCGATCTCGCGCGCGATCGACCGCCGCGAGTACGTGCGGATTGTGTACGGCGGCGACGCGCAGGCTGACGGCCTCGTCCACTGGCCGCTGGGTTCGTACGCGCTGGCGCCGGATGAGCTGGAGCAGACCTACCAGCCGTTTGACCTGGCCGATGCGAAGGCGCTGGTGAGTGCGGTCGGCGGCATCAAGTTCAAGATGATGTATCCGGGGAACACGTCCATCGAGGAACACGGCCAGCACCTGCCAATCTTCGTCGAGCAGATGCGGGCCGCCGGCATCGAGATCGACCAGGACCCGCAGGCCTTCGGTGCGTGGATCGAAAACTACCATGCGATTAAATACGACTCGTCGCTGGCGCTCAACCAGATCTACGAGACGCCCGAGCTGCCGCTGACGTTCCACACCACCCGGGGCCCGTTCGGCGACCAGTCGTACGTCCAGGGCATCGGCGATGCGGAGATCGATGCGGCGGTAGACAGGGCGAACCAGGCGCTGAGCCTCGATGCCCGGCGCGACGCGGTGCACGCGGCGCAGAAGGTGATCTACAGCAAGGACCCGGCCATGCTGCCGCTCGTCAGCCCGTATATCCACATGGCGTATGCAAAGGTCGTGAAGAACATCCCGGCCGGCTTCGGCACCACGAACTACCTGCTGAACACGTTCTGGATGGACGTGTAGCCGCCAGGCGGCGCAACCCCATTCTTCCTTCTGTCGGGTTCTTCGCGCGCTGTCTCTCCCCTGCGCCCCCTGCTACGATCGACACTCCGCGAGTCATCAGCGACGGGAGGTGCGCGATGGAGTACAGGAATCTCGGACGGTCGGGGCTGCAGGTTTCCGCCGTCGGGCTTGGCTGCAACAACTTCGGCATGCGCATCGACGCGGCGCAGAGCGCCGAGGTGGTGCACAAGGCACTCGACCTGGGCATCAACTTCTTCGACACGGCGGACATCTACGGCGGGCGCGGCAAGTCGGAGGAGATGCTCGGCGCGGCGCTGAAGGGCCGACGCCGCAACGCCGTGATCGCGACCAAGTTCGCCGGCCCGATGGGCGACGGGCCGCTGTGGAGCGGCGCGTCACGCCGCTACATCTTCGACGCGGTCGACGACAGCCTGCGCCGCCTCGGTACGGACTACGTCGACCTCTACCAGGTCCACTTCCCCGACGCGAAGACGCCGATCGAAGAGACGATGCGCGCGCTCGATGACGTCGTGCGCGCCGGCAAGGTGCGCTACATCGGCTGCTCGAACTTCACGGGCTGGCAGGTGGTCGAGTCGCAGTGGATCGCGCGCACGCAGGACCTCTCGCCGTTCGCGTCGGCGCAGAACCAGTACAACCTGCTGGACCGGCGCATCGAGCGCGAGCTGGCGCCGGCGTGCGAGAAGTACGGGCTGGGCATCCTGCCCTACTTTCCGCTGGCCAGCGGCTTCCTCACCGGCAAGTACCGCCCCGGCGAGAAGCCGGCCGAGGGCACGCGGCTCGCGGCGTGGGGCGCGCGCGGCGAGAGCGTGCTGAGCGAGCCCAACTTCGCGCTGCTGACGAAGCTTGAAGACTTCGCGCAGGCGCGCGGCCACACGATGATCGACCTGGCGATCGGCTGGCTGGCGAGCCACGCCTTCGTGCCGAGCGTCATCGCCGGCGCGACGAAGCCGGAGCAGGTCGAGCAGAACGTCGCCGCCGGCGCGTGGCGCCTCACGCCCGAAGAAATGGTGGAGGTGGACAAGATCACGAAGGCGAGAGACGCGTGAGAAAAGCGACGCAACAGCGGTTAGCGCCGCGTTGACGCCTATCGCCGCGTAGGGGCAGGGCTCGCCCTGCCCGCGTGTGGGCACGAGCGTTCGTCGTAGGCTGATGACGCGCGCCTCGGTGAGCATCGCTACATAGGTCTGGCCTGAGACATCCTGCCGTGTAGGGGCAGGGCTCGCCCTGCCCGCGCGCGTGGGTCGGTGCGCGTAACGGGACGGCGACAGGCGCCCCAAGGGACGCCTCTACGCAGACGGCATCGTGGGTGTACGCAGCGCGCCGTGTAGGGGCAGGGCTCGCCCTGCCCGCGCGTGGGCACGAGCGTTCGTCATAGGCTGATGACGGGCGCCCCGAGGGACGCCCCTACGCAGACGGCATCGGGTGTACGCGGATGCGTTACCGTTCTGGGTTCTCGCTATCAAGCGCCCAGCGCAACGGATTCTCGTCGATGTACTTCCGCATTGCGTCCAACTCCGCTTCACTCCGCACCACGCGCTCGTAGTAGTTGCGTTGCCAGAGCGGTCCCGTGCGACCGAGCATCGCATTGACCTCGCGTGTGACCAACGACTTGAATGCACCGACGATTGCGCCAAGGCTCACCCGTTGCACTGCTGACTTCTCAGTAAGCCACAGCAGGCCGGGACGTGGTTGGGCATGACGACAAACTGGTCGAGCTCCAGTGATGGGAATCGGGCTGGAAGTTCGTGCCAGACCCGGCTTACAAGATCGCCGGTGGGCGTGGGATGGAATGCGTCGTCGTTGATCGTACCGAAGAAACAAGCACGGTCTTGCGCGACGATCGTGATGAAGTACGCGCCGGGTGTGGTGTAGTCGTACGCCGGTGCGCGGAGCGATCGGCGACGTGGGCGGGGGTTTTGGTTCATAGCGAGCGTCCGCGGGCGGGGCGAGCCCCGCCCCTACACGACACGAGTCCTCCAGTCGAAGTCATCACTGCTCGTTCAGCGGGCGTCCGCTCTGGAGGTAGGCGCGCATGAGCCGGGAGGCGTCTTCGGAGCGCATGGTCTGCAGGAACGCGTCGGACTCGAAGTGCAGCGCATCGACCAGCGGCATCTC
>JBBTPG010000143.1:0-1225 GCA_038066315.1 Chloroflexota bacterium
CGCTCACGTAGACTTGCCGCCGTATGAACGAGCGGGTGCCTGCGTCGGTGTTTCGGCCGCGGAGCGTGGCGGTCGTGGGGGCATCGTCGAACGTCGACAGCCCGGGGCACGACTACGTGCGGTCGCTGGTGGACTTCGGGTTCGCGGGGCCGGTGTATCCGATCAATCCGCGCGCGCCGGAGATTATGGGGCTGAAGGCGTACCCGTCGCTGTCGGCGGTGCCGGGCGATGTGGATCTGGTGATCTCGTGCATCCCGGCGGACGGCGTGATCTCGATGATCGAGGAGGCGCGGACGAAGGGCGTGACGGCGCTGCACTTGTTTACGGGGCGCTTCAGCGAGACGGGTGATGCGAAGGCCGCGGAGCTGGAGCGCGAGGTGCTGCGCGCCGCGGCGGCCGCGGGCATGCGGATTATCGGGCCGAACTGCATGGGCGTGTACGACTCGACGTCGGGGCTGTCGTTCCGGCCGGACCTGCCGAAGGAGCGCGGCGACGTCGCGTTCATCTCGCAGAGCGGCAACAATTCTGTCGAGCTGATGCTGCACGGCGCGGCGCGCGGGCTGCGGTTCAGCAAGGTCGTGAGTTATGGCAACGCGCTGGACCTGACGGAGGCGGACTTCTTCGAGTACCTGGCGGACGACCCGGAGACGAAGGTCGTCGGCGCCTACATCGAGGGGACGCGGGACGGGCGGCGGCTGTTCGAGGCGCTGCGGCGCTGCGCGCGCGCGAAGCCGGTGGTGATCCTGAAGGGAGGCCGCACGGGCGCGGGTTCGCGGACGGCGGCGTCGCACACGGCGGCGCTGGCGGGACAGCGGCAGATCTGGAGCGCGGTACTGCGGCAGGCGGGCGGGGTCGAGGTGGCGACGTTCGACGAGCTGATCGACATGATGGTGGCGTTCGCGTTCCTCCGGGAAGAGCAAGGAGCAGAGAGCAGAGAGCAGGGCGTGCGCACACGGGTCGGTGTGGTTGGCGGCGGTGGCGGGCGCGCGGTGCAATCGGCGGATGTGTGCGAGGAGGCGGGGTTGGCGGTGCCGAAGCTGCCGCACGCCATCCGCGAGGCGCTGCGCGAGAAGGCGCCGCAACTGGCGGACTGGGTGGACAACCCGGTCGACCAGTCGATCCTTGCGGGGAGCGGTGTATCGGGTGCGCGAATCCTCGAGATGATGCTGGAGAGCGACGCGTTCGACGCGCTGATCGCGAACGTGGGCGAGGACTGGGTGCTGGG
>JBBTPG010000144.1:0-4412 GCA_038066315.1 Chloroflexota bacterium
GGCGCCATCAGCGTCCACTGCACGAACTGTACCGGGTAGAGCCACACCTTCCAGCGCTTCGGCCGCGCCGGGCGCATCATCATGTCGAGCACGATCATCATGATCAGCGGGATCATGCACGGCAGCAGGATCCAGTGGGACGCCGTGATGAACCAGTGCGGGATGCTGTGCGCGGCGAACGGGTGCAGGCCGAGGAAGCCGCCCCAGCCGCCGGCCGACATGTTGGCCGCGACGCCCGTGATCAGGAACCACTGCGACGACCACAGCACGTGGTTCTCGGTGAGGCTCCACGTGCGGCGCAGCTTGCGGAGGAACGGGATCTCCGGATGGGCGATGAACTGCTTGACGGCGTACGGGATGTCGGAGCAGCCCCACGCATGGCGGCGCGCCTGCTGGTAGTGCTCCCAGAACGTGCGCTTGTACGAGACCGCGCGCACGCCGTCATTGCCGACAGGCAGCAGGATCGGCTGCACGTCGGGTTCGCCGCCAAGCGCGAAGAAGCACTTCAGAAACATGTGCCAGTCTTCCGGCACCACGTCGACGTCCCAGTAGCCGACGTCGTGGCACATGCGCATGCTCAGGCTGTAGGTCGACTGCGGGAAGAGCACGGTGTACTTGCGCATCAGCTTCGCAAGGTGGTTGATGCCGCCCAGGCTGTTCTGGATGCGCAGGGGCGCGGGCACGTCCCAGACGTTGTTGTAGTAGAAGATGGGGCCCTGCCAGAACGTGCGGTAGCGCTTCGGGTTCGTCGCGAACTCGTAGGTGAGGGCGCTGAAGTAGCGCGGGTGGAAGAGCGTGTCGGCGTCGCAACTGGTGACCGTCATATGGTCGAGGTTGTAGCCCATCTGGTCGCAGAACAGGCGCTTCGCCTTCTTCGCGGCCCAGGCTTCGTTCGAGGACTTGCCGCGCACCTCTCCCGCGATGTCGCCGGGGTGCGTCGTGCCGATCATTGCGAGGAAGCTGTGTCCGAACTCGCTCTGCAGGATCTCGAAGCGGCGCGGCGCGTCCGTGTCCGGCTCCTCCATCGCGATGACGACGAGCAGCTTCTCGAGCGCGACCTCGCTCTCGGCGAGCTTGCCCAGCGTGGCGCGCAGCTTGTCGACGCTCTCCTTGTACGTGGGGATGATGATCAGGTGGTGAACGTCGTCCCAGGCGATGAAATCGCGCCGCTCGTCCGTACCCCTGTCGGCGGCGAACGGGCCGTACGGCAGCGTCTCCGCCTCGTAGCGCTGGCGCCAGTCGACGCGCGCCGCTGCCTTCATCGCACGGTAGCCGCGGACGGTATGGATGCCCATGTTGAGCGAGCGCCACGCCCAGTAGAAGTCGAAGCCCAGCAGCATGACGACCAGCGGGATCGGCAGGAAATACGCGCCCCAAACAAGCGTAGAGATCAGCAGCGCGGCGAGCGCGAACGGCATGATCTCAAGACCGCGCGTGAACAGGCGCTCCCACGTCGTGACGTGAGCACGGCGCCTGACCGCCGTCGCGACGTCCGCGATGGGGTGGGCGATCTCGCCGAAGTCGATGATCGGCGCGGGGCGAGGCGCGTCGAGCACGGCAACACCCGCGTCGGCACGAGCAGGCCGCACCAGCGCCATCGAAGCGCCGCCGACGTGATGCGGCGGACCCGGCAGTTCGCCGAAGTCCGTAGAAGCCACGGGCTCCCACACTGCACGGAAGCTGTTCGCGGTCCTTGCACGGCGCCTGGTCGGTTTGATGGTTCCGTTGCCTCCGTGCACGTTGTGTTCCGGGTACGAAAAAAGGTCGTCCATATGAGTTGGTCCGACCTTCAAAGCCTACGAGGTTAGCTGGCGGCTTAGGGGAGAAGGTTCCCCCGGCCTCGCACGAGACCTTCAGCCCGGGTCCCTTTCGGTTCCCCCGCTCCCCACCCTGCGGCGAGGACTCGGCTGTCACGTATTCAGTTGTAGCCCGATCTTAGGGGCGCGCCGGTGAGCCTGTCAAGAGACAGATGTACCACGCAGCGCGCGCACGTGCCCGGGTCCGATGCGTACGTTATGTCGCTTCCGACGTGACCATCGGCCCGAACCTGACTTCCAGCATCGCCGGTGCGTCGACGGATAACTCGACGAACGGCGCCGCGCCGGAGCCACCGATGACCGCCGCCACGCCGTCGAGTGTGGCAGCGAGCGTGCTGCGGCCCCCCGTTGCGAAGTGCACCCGGCGTACACGGCGGCCCGCCGGCGCGAGCCCTGCCGAGAGCGTCGCCGACACCGCGTCGTAGGTCTGACTCGTGATGTCGAGGGCGCCACCGCCGATATGCGCTGTGCTGCCGACGACGCGCGGCGCATCGCCACCTGCCGGCCGCAGCGCGACGATGCGACATCCGTGCGGCGACACCACCTCGAATGTCATCGCTCCCTCCACAATGCCCAGGTACCGCTCCTCCCACAACTCGAACGCGTGCCAGCGGCCCGCTGGCAGCTCAAGCGTCAGGTCGCGCGCCTGATCGTCGAAGTTGAACAGCCCGACGACGCGCAGCGGGTCGAACTCGCGATCGAACGCGATCTCGTAGCGCTCCGGCATGTCGCGCTCCATGAGGTCGACCGGGTCGGCCGAGCGAGACAGCGGCGGCAGCAGCATCGAGATCAGATCGAGGCGCCCGGGCGGCACCTTGTCGAGATCGTCGCTCGAAAGCATCATCCCGCCGGACAGGCCGATAGCGCTCGCGAGCGTGCGGGTCTCGTCGAGCGTCAGCTTGGTCCGGTCGGTGCGGACCAGCAGGCAGTCGGGGTCGTTGGCCCACAGCCGCCCGTGCATCCAAGACCGTGTGAGCGTGCTGCGGATCGCCGTCTCGGCGCTCAGCGGGTCGTCGGGCGTGCGCGGCCGCGGCGCGGGCGATGCGCGTTCCTCGCGCGTCAGCCAGCGCCAGATCGGCGCGACATCCGGGCCGATGCGATTACCGTCGAAGAACCCGACGGATGGCGCCATCAGCGATCCGCAGCCCAGGATGAAGCGCGCCGGCCCCACGCCATCTCGTATCGCCTGCAGCGCGGCGCGATACGCCCGGATGCGAGTTGCCGACGGATCGAGCCGCCGTCCCGAGACCGCCGCGCCGAACAGGAAATCAATCTTCACGTAGTCATAGCCCCAGCCGTCGCAGATCGACTGGAACAACTCGGTCAGCCAGCCGCGCACGGCCGGGTTCGAGCCGTCGAGGCCGTAGTTGCGGCGCTCCCAGTTGTGCTGCGCCAGCACCGGCTCGCCGTCGTCGCCGCGCACCACCCACCCGGGATGCTGCGCGAACGTCTTCGACGACTCCGACAGCAGGAACGGCGCCAGCCACAGCCCGGGCGTGTAGCCTGCCTTCTTGATCTCCGACGCGAGCCATCCCATGCCGCGCGGGAACTTCTCGTTCTCCGTCAGCCAGTCGCCGATATCGGCCTGGTAGCCATCGTCGATCTGCACGGTATCGATCGGCAGCTCGCGCCGGTGCTGCTCCAGGAAACGGAGGTTGCGGACGATGTCGTCCTCCGTCACGCCGGTGTAGAAGTAGTACCAGGAGCACCACCCGGCGGGCGTCTTCGCCGGCACGCGCGCACCCATCTCGCGCCCCAGCGCATCGCCGTAGCGCTCGAGCTGCGCGTTCGGGTGCCCGGCCACGTCCACGAGCACCCGCTCGGACCAGAGCGTCTCGCCCGGCGCGACGCTGATGCCGTCGGCCAGGCAGCGCGCGTCGAACGCCTTCGCTGGCGCGTCGACGAACACTTGCGTGATGAAGTCTCGCGCCGTCACCGCGCCCGCGAGCAACGAGCGCTTCGCGGCGGGGTCATACAGCACGCCGGCGTCGTCCGATGCGAACCTGCCGGGCTCGGACTGCGGCTGCTCCGGTGAGAGCTGCGGCGGCGCGCTCCGTACATCGCGCTCGGCGCCACCGAAGGACATCGTTGGCGCCCACGACTGCCAGCCGTTTCGATAGATGCGCAATTGGGCTGGCACCGAGGCCAACTGCAGGCGCCCGCGTCCCTCGCCCGGCGTCGAGAACACATGAAGCGCCGCGAGCGCCAGCGGCAGCGCGCCCTGGTTCGTTACACCAACGCGCGTCACACAGTACGGATGCGCATCGTACACGACGACTTCGCGGCGGAGCGTGACGCCTTGCCTGGGCAACGCGGCGACCAGCATGAGGCGGCGCCCTTTGCCGAGCGCGTCTTCGTGCGGCTGGACGTCGTAGTCCGCACGCTCGAAGTGAAGCGGCGCAGCGCCGGCAGGTTCGACATACGCAAGCGCCCGCTCGGTCGGGCGAAACGCGCCATCGAGGCAGACGGGGGATATCGATGCGTCGTCCTGACGCGTCTCGACCCGCAGCCACTGGTTTTGCAGCCACGGCCCGTTTCGGCCGAGGCCCGACGAGACAGGTTCTGCCACGCTCTAGTTCCCTCCCGGCCGCACCG
>JBBTPG010000144.1:4512-11795 GCA_038066315.1 Chloroflexota bacterium
CCGAGGCCCGACGAGACAGGTTCTGCCACGCTCTAGTTCCCTCCCGGCCGCACCGGCGTCATCTGACCGAGCTGCCGCCTGCCGGTCAGCCGCATGCCGGCGACGATCGCGCGACGATGGCGCTGCGGTAGACGATCTCCCAGAACGGTGCGTGGATGCCGAAGACGTCGCCGGCGCTCATCGGGGCCCCGCTATCGCCAGCCGCCGAACCGGATGAGCGTGCCCTCGCCCGCCTTCTTGAGCGCGGCGATGACGCGCGGATCGGTCGGCCGCTCGTAGTCGTTGCCGGAGCCCGTGTGCTTGAATCCCAGCGCGCGATAGACGCGGATCGCCGTGTTGTTGTCCTCTTCCGTCCGCAGGGCCAGGTGATCGGCGCCCTGCGCGAACGCCCATTTCGCGACGCGCATCGTCAGCGCCGGCCCGATGCCGCGCCCGCGATAGGCTTCGGCGACAGCCAGCACGCCCACGTATCCCTCGCCGACGCCGTCGTAGGAGTACATCGCAAACCCGGCGATATCCGCTCCGGCACTGGCGATCAAGAGCTCGTCGCGACCCGCCAGATTATGACGGTACGCGGACTCGGACATCGGGGTATCCGGGAATGCTTCGTGATCCAATCGCACGATCGCTTCGATGTCGTCCCCGCCGCCTGCGCGCAACGAAATGCCCTTCGGTGGCGTGGACTTGAGGTTGGCGCCGCGCTTCTCCAGCGTGAATGTGAGCCACGGCCGCTGTGGCGTAAACGACAGCTTCTTGAGCACGGGTTCGACGGACATCCGCGATGAGCCGAGCGTGAGGCGGAACCGCACCGTCTCCGCTGACAGCGATTTCCTGATCCTTGGGAGCAACTGCTCGAACATTGGCGGGAAGAAGTCGACGAACTCGCCGTCGCTCTTGAAGCTGTATGCGAGGCGGGCCAGGCCGTTGCCGGCGAACGCCGCCAGCACATTCCCGTCGCGCTCGATGATCAGCTCCGGATGTTCGAGCGGGATTTCGTTGACATCAGCGGGGCCCCATGCGGAACTCAGCGCCTCTCGCGAGAGGCGGGCGTGAAAGCTCTGTCCGGTCGGCGCTTCGAGGCGGCGGAGTTGTCGTAGGGGCATCTAGTCCGGCCACGTCCCGCGGAACACTTCGACGACGGGGCCGGTGAGGATCACGTCCCCTTCGCCGTCCCACTCGAGCTTGAGCTCCCCGCCCGGCACACGGAGCTCCATCGCGCTATCGACGAGGTCGAGCAGGCGCGCGGCGACCATCGTGGCCGAAGCGCCGGAGCCGCAGGAGAGCGTCTCGCCAACGCCGCGTTCCCACACGCGCATCTCGGCGTGGGCCCGGTCGAGCACGCGGACGACTTCGAAGTTCGTGCGCTTCGGGAACAGCGCGTGATGCTCCATGAGCGGCCCGACGGTGTGCAACGGGTAGTCGCTTACGGGGGCGTGCTGGAAGTACACCGCGTGCGGGTTGCCCATCGACACCGGCGTGATCGGCAGCGTACGGCCGTCGATACGCACATCGAAGTTCATGATCGGCGGCGGCGCGTCGATGGCGACCGGGATCTCGCGCGGGTCCAGCCGCGGCGGCCCCATGCTCTCCCGCACGCTCGTGACGAGCCCGCCCTCGGTCGCGATGCGCACCCGCAGCACGCCCGCTCCCGTCTCGACATCGAACTCGTCGCCCTTCGGCGTCACAATCCCGTGATCGACCGCGAATTTGACCAGGCAGCGCATGCCGTTGCCCGACATCTCTGCTTCGGAGCCATCGGCGTTGAAGATGCGCATCCGCACCGGCGCGCGGTCCGACCTGGCCGCGAGGATCAACCCGTCGCCGCCGACGCCGAAGTGCCGGTCGCAGATGGTCTGCGCCAGCGCGCTCCAGTCGTGCTGGGCCGAGCGCGCATCGATGACGACGAAGTCGTTGCCCGTGCCGTGCAGCTTCGCGAAGTCCATGATGGCTCAGGATACAGGTTTGCCGGACGAACCGGGAAGATCGCCGGCGCCGTCTTCCAGCGGTGGGCGCGCACGCGCTATCCTGAAGCGACCCCGCTGCCCCAGATTCGGGTCGGAAGGCTGGCCGGCGCTTGCGGCGAATCTCTCGCGTCCTCCCGCTCCTCATCGCCTGCGTCGCGCTATTCGCCGCGGCCTGCGGCGCCGTCTCCGGCTCCAGCAGCACGGCGACGCCCACGACTGTCCCGCCGACACCCACGCCCGAGACCCCGGACCTCACGATCTTCCGGGGCTTCATCTATCCGATCAAGGGCGCCTGCCTGCCGGACAGCGACAAGCTCATGCCCAACGCGCCGCGCGAGTATCGCGGCGGCGTCCACGAGGGCGTCGACTTCTACGACTACGACAACTGCACAAAGATCGGCAAGGGCACGGCGATCGTCGCCGCGAAGGACGGCGTCGTGGTCCGCGCCGACCACGACTACCACGCGCTGACGCAGGCTGAACTCTCGGCCGCCGAGAAGCGTATCTCCGAAGGGCAGGCGAACGATCCGGATATCCTGGACCTGTTCCGCGGCCGCCAGGTGTGGATCGACCACGGGAAAGGCATCGTGACGCGCTACGCGCATACCTCCGACGTCGCGGCGAGCATTCACGTCGGCGATACCGTGAAGCAGGGCGACGTGATTGCCTTCGTCGGCGATTCCGGCACGCCCGAATCGATCACCAACCCCGGCACGGAAGAGCACCCCCACTTCGAGCTGCGCACCGGCGATACGTTCCTCGGTAAGGGCCTGCCACCGGCCGAAGTGCGCGCGATCTACGAGCGGCTGTTCACACCGCTGAGCACACCATGACTCCGACAAACGACCTGCCCGTCGACGAGGTCTCGGGCATCGAAGAGCGCCCGCAGAACCGGCGCGAGTGGAGCGGCGTGCTGCGGAGCCTCGTGCTGCCACTGCTGCTCGTGGCAACGATCGTCGGCGGACTGTACTACGTCGAACAGCGCCGCGGCGGCGGCGGCCGCGCCGCCGACGGCACCGGCGTCGTGGAGCTGCCCGCCGAGAAGAACACTACGGGGCGTTCGCCCTCGACCGAGATCGGCCGCGCCGCCCCTGATTTCCTGCTCGACACGCCGGACGGCGGCACGCTGCGTCTCAGCGACCTGCAGGGTAAGCCAGTGCTCGTGAACTTCTGGGCGTCCTGGTGTACACCGTGCCGCAAGGAGATGCCGGAGATCGTCAACGCGTACAACGCACACAAGGGCAGCGGGTTCGTCGTCGTGGCCGTCGACCTGCAAGAGAACGCCGACCAGGTGCGGGCGTTCGCGAAGGAGTTCGGCATGACGTTTCCGACCGTCATCGACCGCGACGGCGGCGTCGGCGACGCATGGCGCATCGGCGGACCGGTGCAGGGCATCCCGTCGTCGTACTTCCTCGACGCGTCGGGCGTCGTACAGGCGCGCGTGTTCGGGCCGCTGACGGCGCAGACGATCGCGGAGAATCTCGCGAAGATCGGGGTGACGGAGTGAGCGTTGACCACCGCTAGCCGCACCACCGCTGCGTCTCGCGGACCCTCATTCGACCTGTGGGAGCCCATCTGGCGCCTGCTCACGTCCGTGCGGTTCGCCGTCTTCTACATCGCCACGCTGGCTTCGTTCGCGCTGCTGGGCGTGCTTATCCCGCAGGTGCCCGAGGCGATGCGCGGTAACGACGCCGCGATCGCCACCTGGCTCGAAGCAGAACGCGGGACGTTCGGGCCCTTTACGGATGCGATGCAACGCCTCGGCCTGTTCCAGGTGTTCCACGCGAAGTGGTTTCTCTTCGCGCTTGGCTTCCTCGTCGTGAACGTCACAACGTGTACGATCAACCGCTGGTCGCCGACGTTCCGCAACGTCTTCCGGCCGCCGCGCCGCGTCCCGGACAGCTTCTTCGAGCGCGCACACAACCGCACCATCCTCGCACCTGTCAGTATCGAGACGTTGGAGACCGCACTCCGCAAGCTGCGCTTCCGGGTCGAGACGACGGTGGAGAACAACGCCACGTACCTCTTCGCGGACCGCCACCCGTGGACGCAGCTTGCGACGTTTATCAGCCATCTCGCGCTGATCCTCTTCATCTCCGGCGGACTCATCACGTGGCTCACCGGATTCAGCACCGACATCTTCGCCGGCGAAGGCACGACCGCGCCCGTCTTCGCCGTCAGCAATCCGAACCAGCTCCAGGTCCGCATCGACGAGACCATCGGCCGCTTCGGCGAGCAGGGCAACCCGCTCGACTTCCGCACACGGCTCACGATCTTCAGGAACGGCAACGAAGTCGCTCACGGCACATCCACCGTCAACGACCCGTTCAAGTACGACGGCTACCGCTTCCATCAAGTCGCGTTCTTCCCGAACGGCGCCGAATTGCGCATCCGCGACATCGCAACCGGCAACGCGGTCTTCCACGAAACCTTCCCGCTCCAGGACACGACCGCCGCGCCCGAGGTCACGATCAGCGATGCGTCCGGCAAGACGCTGCTCAGCGACAGCATCGCGCCGACGGACTTCCTCTCGATAGCGAGCGGCGCACTTGTGCGCGTGCCCGGCACCGACCGGGTGATCTGGATCGGCATGACCGCGAAGGACGACGAGGCGTGGCAACTCGTCGCATTCGACCCGCGGGGCGATAGTCAATCCGGTCAGGTGCGCGTCGACCAGGGCGCGACCGGCGCGATCAGCGGCCTGACCGTCCGATTTGACAGGGTCGCCTCGATCCCATCGGCGATCGGCCTTGGTGTGCCGGGCGGCGACGCGCAGACGCTCGCGCAGCTCATGAAGGGGCCGGATGGCGCCGACGCCCTGATGCTCGTTTCGAAGAGCCGCCCCGCGATCTCGCTGGCGCAGCGGCAGCCGGTGACGGTTGGAGGTCTCGAATACACCTTCGAAGGCCGCCGCCAGTTCACCGGCATCGCTGTCAAGCGCGATTCTGGCGCATGGTTCATCTGGATCGCGACGGCTATGCTCGTCGGAGGCCTTGCGCTAACCTTCTACGTGCCGCGGCGGCGCCTGTGGGTGCGACTCACTGCGCGTGGCACCCAGATCGCCTCGCTCGCCGAAAAGAGCGGCGGATTCGAGAAGGACATGCGCATCCTCGCGCGCCGTGCAGGCGTGCCGGTGCCGCCCGAACTGCAGGAGGAACGTTAGTGCCAGCCATTTTGCATCTGCTGACCATCTCGATCGGCATGGACCCGAACATCGCGAAGTTCGGCAGCCTGCAACTCACGTGGCACGGGATCTTCACGGCTGTCGGCATCGCCGCGGGCGTCTACCTGGGCGCGTGGCTGGGCCGACGCCAGGGCGTTACAGAAGACGATGCCTACAGCATCGCGCTCGTCGGCGTGCCTGCTGGCATCATCGGCGCGCGCGCCATGTACGTGCTCGAGAACCGCGCGCGCTTCGAGGGCCAGTGGCTCGACGTCCTGCGCATCAACGAGGGCGGAATCTCGATCTACGGCGCGGTGATCGGCGGCGTGCTGGGCGCGGTCGCCTACGGCTGGATCCGCAAGCTGCCGATCACGCGCGGCCTCGACGCCGCCGCCTTCGGCCTGCTGTTGGGCATGGGGATCGGCCGCATCGGCGACTTGATCAACGGCGAGCACGTGGCGAAGGCGTCGAGCCTGCCCTGGGCGACCGAGTACACGAACCCGGCCAGCCCGGCTTTCACCTACGGCCCGACGCACCCCGCCACGACCTACGAGATGATCGGCGACTTCCTGATCATCGGCATCATGGTGTTTCTGTTCATCCAGTTCTGGAAGTACCGCCCGGGCATCACGTTCTTCGCGGGGCTCGTCCTCTACTCGGCGATGCGCTTCGGCGTCAGCTATCTGCGCATCGATAGCGGCGTCAACTGCCCGAACAGCGTCGGCTGCCCCGACCACATCATTAAGAACTGGATGTCGTTTCCGCAGGTCGTGTCTACGTGTACGTGGGCGATCGGCATGGTCGGCCTGGCGTGGACGATCGTACGCAAGCCGCAGGAGGCGCCGACGCCCGCGCTCTCGACGGCCACGCCGGCCGGATCGAAAGCCGCGTCCGCCCGCTCATGACCGAGGTGACGTTCTACACCCGCCGCCAGTGCGGTCTCTGCGACGACGCCGCGGCCGAGTTGCGCCGGCTGAGCGGTGAACTGCGCTTCAGCATCGTGGAGCGCGACATCGACGGCGACGCCGACCTCCGCGCCCGCTACAACGATGTCGTCCCCGTCATAGCCATCGGCGACGCGGTCATCGCCCACGCCCCCATCGACCTCGCCGCACTGCGCACCGCCCTCGCGTCCGCACTCGTGCAGCGCTGAGATCGCGACGAGATGCACGAGCACGCAGACGGACAGGTCTGAAGACCTGTCTTTACGGATCTGTGAGCCGCTTACCCTTCGCGCCCCTTCGTGCTCTTCGTGGTCCCCGTCCCCGCGAACGCCTCGACCCACGCCGGCGCCGTGTTCGTCGTAATGCGGGCGACGCCCGCGTCGATGAGCCGCTCGATCGGCCGCAGCGAATCCGGACCGCGGTAGTCCGGCGTCCACGCCGTCACGTCGATCCCGCGCTCGTGCAGCCAGGCGGCCGCATTGAAGCCGTCGCCAAGCATCTGCAAGAAGAGGCGGAAGCTCAGGAACAGCTCGCACGCGCCCGGCGACTGCAACACAAGCATCTCCATCCGCTCGCGCAGATAGCCGGCCGCCGGCTCCGTCCGCCCGACTGCCATGGGATGGTCGTCGCGATAGCCGTACGCGCCCATCGTCCGCGGCAGGAACACGGGCCCTTCCTCGACCGCGTAGTCCAGGTAGTGCCCGGGATCGAACCCGACCGCCAGCGTCGGATCCGCGCGCCGCAGCAGCCGCAGATTCCAGTCCTGCATCGACGACACGATGACGCGCTCCGCGATCGGCTCGATGGTATCGATCAGGGCGCGCACGCGGCTTTCGCTCAGCGGACGCCAGTCCTTGAGGTCGAGCTGCACTTCCGAGGCGCACCCGCGCGCCATCTCGACAACTTCGCTCAGCAGCATCGGCCGGTCGTCCGCGTCGTCCAAGAAGCGCAGCGCCCGCACGGTGTGCGGCGTCGCCGCGCCGATCGATCCGCTGCCGCTCATCTCGCGCTCCAACCGCCGTTCGTGCGACACGATGTAGTCCGGCCCGTCGAGCGAGTGTACGTCGATCTCCACGCGCGCCACGCCCGCGTCGAAGCACTCCCGCATCGCCGCGCGCGAATTGGGGCGCTGGCGCCCCGACAGGGCCGCCATGTGGCAGACGAGGACCGCCGTTTTGCCGCCGAACATGATGCTGGGTGCGAGTGTCATCG
>JBBTPG010000144.1:11895-13985 GCA_038066315.1 Chloroflexota bacterium
CTCGCGCTCGATATCGGCAATACCAACGTCACCATCGGCATCTTCGACGGCGGCGCGATCCGTGCCACCTGGCGCATCGCCACCGATGTCGCCCGCCTGCCTGACGAATACGCCGTCACGCTCATCGGCCTGCTTCGCACCGAGGACATCGCGATCGACGCCATCCAGCAGGCCGTCATGGCCAGCGTCGTGCCGGACCTCGCGCCCGTGTTCGAGCAGCTCTGCCGGCGCTATTTCCACGTCGAGCCGCTCGTCGTCAGCACCGGAACGCGCACCGGCGTGCGCATCGTCTACGACAACCCGCGCGAAGTCGGCGCCGACCGTATCGTCGACGTCGTCGCCGCGCTCCACGAGTACGGGCCGCCGCCGCTGATCATCGTCGATTTCGGCACGGCAACGGTCTTCGACGCCGTCTCGGCGGAAGGCGACTACCTGGGCGGCGCGATCGCGCCCGGCATCGGCATCTCGTCCGAGGCGCTCTTCGAACGGGCCGCAAAGCTCTATCGCGTGGAGCTCGAGAGGCCGAAGACTGCTATAGGCAAGAACACCGTGGCGGCCATCCAGTCCGGCACGCTTTACGGCTACGTCGGCCTGATCGAGGGGATGGTGGTGCGCTTCAAGAAGGAGCTGGGCGGCACGGCACGCGTGATCGCGACGGGCGGCTGGGCCGAGCGCCTCTCGAAGGAGACGCACATCTTCGACGTCGTCGACGAGAACCTCACCCTCACCGGCCTTCGCCTGATCCACGAGATGAATACACGACGGGACTGAGATGCCTCACGAAGACCCACTGCACGGCACCCGCATCGTCCTCGGCGTCTGCGGCAGCATCGCGAGCTACAAGGCCGCCGACATCGCGAGCAAGCTCACGCAGGCGGGCGCCCTCGTCGACGTCATTCTCACCGGCGCCGCGCAGCAGTTCGTCACGCCGCTGACCTTTCGCGGCCTGACGCTGCGCCCAGTCGTCACGGATATGTTCGACATGAAGGCGGAGTCCGCGGAAGAGCACGTCGCGCTCGCTCGCGCCGCCGGAGCGATGCTGATCGCGCCCGCCAGCGCCACCACGATCGCGCGACTCGCGCACGGCATGGCCGACGACATGGTCGCGCTCACCGCGCTCGCCACGACCGCGCCCGTACTCGTCGCGCCGGCGATGGACGCGCAGATGTGGGCGCACCCGGCGACGCAGGCGAACGTCGCCCTGCTGCGCGAACGGGGCGTCAGCTTCGCCGGCCCCGCCGAGGGCCGCCTCGCGAGCGGGCACATGGGCTTCGGCCGTCTCCTCGAGACCGAAGCGATCCTCGGCGCCGTGCGGCAGGCGCTCGGCGCCCACGGCGACCTTGCGGGGCGCCGCATCGTTGTCAGCGCCGGCGGCACGCACGAGCCGCTCGACCCGGTGCGCTTCCTGGGCAACCGCTCGTCGGGCAAGATGGGTTTCGCCATCGCCGAGGCGGCCCGTGACCGCGGCGCGCAGGTCACACTGGTCTGCGGCCCCGTCGCGCTCCCGACGCCCTACGGCGTCGAGCGCATCGACGTCCAAACGACATCCGATATGGCGTCCGTAATCGGTCAGGCCACCGCCGGCTGCGACGCGCTGATCATGGCCGCCGCGCCCGCCGACTTCCGCCCGGCGACCGCCGCCGATCAGAAGATCAAGCGCACGGGCGAGTCGCTGGCCGTCGAGCTCGTGCCGAACGAGGACATCATCGCCGGGCTGAAGGGCGACTTCGTGAAGGTGGGCTTCGCCGCCGAGACGGAGCAGATGCTGGTCCACGCTCACGCCAAGATCAAGAAGAAGGGCCTCGACCTCATCGCCGCGAACGACGTGACGGCCGCGCACGCCGGGTTCGCGCACGACACCAACCTCGTGTCGCTGATCGACGCGTCCGGCATGGTCGACGAGCTGCCGCTGCTCTCGAAATACGCGGTCGGCCACCGCATCCTCGACCGCGTCGCCGCGATCCTCAAGCAGCGCCAGGCGTAATGCCGCCGCGTGGCGTGCGTGCGGTGGTGTCCGGACGGCGCCACACTCGCCGCAAACACAGCAGGCGGCCGACAGCAGGGCAAGGGCTCATCTAAACCGCCTGGGC